>JAPYWU010000182.1 GCA_028276205.1 Dictyoglomaceae bacterium
TAGAGAGGGTTAGAGATTTAATAAAATTAGGTGTGAATTTTGATAAAAAAAATGGACTTTCCTTTACACAAGAAGCTGCCCATAGTAGAAGGAGAATAATCCATGCCCATGGGGATGCTACAGGATACGAAGTGGCTTGTACTTTAATTAAAATAATCAAAGATAAAGAGAATATTAGATTGTTTGATAATCACATGCTTATTGATATATTAACCCATGATAATCAAGCTTATGGATGTGTCTTTCTTAATTCAAAAACAAATGAAATTTCAATATATCTTAGCAGTTATATTATATTAGCCACTGGCGGAGCAGGACAGTTATACCTCCACACTACTAATCCTCTCATTGCTACAGGAGATGGTATAGTATCTGCTTTTAGAGCGGGAGCAAGAATCATGGATCTTGAATTTTTCCAGTTTCACCCAACTGCTTTAAAAATAGATGCCCCCCAGAGATTCCTTATCTCTGAAGCAGTGAGAGGAGAAGGAGGCAGACTTATAAACTCCTATGGAGAGAGGTTTATGTTTAACTATCATCCTTTAGGAGAATTAGCTCCAAGAGATATAGTCACAAGGGCTATATACTTTGAAATCTTAGAAACTCAAAAGGATGTATATCTTGATTTAAGACCAATTGGAGAAAATAGAATAAAAAGAAGATTTCCTAATATATACAAAAAATGTTTAGAGTATGGAATAGACATAACAAAAGACCTTGTACCTATATCACCCGCTGCCCACTATTTTATGGGTGGAATAGAAACTGATGAATATGGGAGAACATCCATAAGAAACTTATATGCTTGTGGAGAAGTAGCCTGTACAGGTCTACATGGAGCAAATAGACTTGCCAGTAATTCTCTATTGGAAGGACTTGTTTTTGGTAAAAGATGTGTTGATGCAATATTAAATGATAATCCATCTTTAATTTTAGAACATGAGGAAAACATAAATTTTAAAGAAGTTGAAAATGATGAGCTCTTAAAAGAAAAAATACAAAAATTAAAAACTCTTATGTGGGATAAAGTAGGAATTATAAGAGAGGAAAGTAAACTAAAAGAAGGTGAAAAGGAAATAATTGATTTAATGGAAGAGATAAAGGGAATATATATGAAAAATAGAAACTTTTTTGAATATAAAAATATGTTAACCCTTTCCTTATTGATGATAAAATCAGCTATTCTAAGAAAAGAAAGTCGTGGTGCCCATTTTAGAATAGATTATCCTACCTCAAAACAAGAATGGAAAAAACATATAATTTGGGAAAAAGATAAGGAGGTAATATATCGTGAAATCAATTCCCCACCATCTTTTAAAAAAGATCATTGAGGAAGCTTTAATTGAGGATATTGGTACAGGAGATATCACAACTGATAGTATTGTTCCAGAAGATATGAGATCAAAAGCTATTATTTTAGCAAAAGATGACGGCATTATTGCAGGCCTACCTATAGCAAAAGAGGTTTTTAAATATCTTGATGCAGATGTGAAATTCAATGAAAAATGTAAAGATGGTGATTCCATAAGAAGAGGAGATATAATACTTGAAATATACGGAAAAACAAGAGCTATACTTTCAGGGGAAAGAACAGCTCTAAACTTTTTACAAAGACTATCTGGTATTGCAACCTATACAAGAAGATGTGTTGATATAGTAAGTCCTTACAATGTTAAAATTTTAGATACAAGAAAAACTACTCCCCTCCTAAGAATTCTTGAAAAATATGCAGTAAAGATAGGTGGAGGAGAAAATCACAGATTTGCACTATACGATATGGTATTAATAAAAGACAATCATATAAAATTTGCAGGAAGTATTACCGAAGCAATCAAAAGAGTTAAGAAAAACTTGTCTCACATATATAAAATAGAAGTGGAAGTAACAAACATAGAAGAACTAAAAGAAGCATTAGAAAATAACGTAGATATAGTATTGTTAGACAATATGGATTTAAAAACTATAGAGGAATGTGTAAAAATAGCAAAAGGAAAAGCATTAATAGAGGTCTCAGGAGGAATCTCCATAGAAAATTTAGAACCAATTGCTAAATTAGGTGTAGATTTTATATCTATGGGAAAACTAACCCATTCAGTGAAATGTTTAGATCTAAGCTTGGAAATAGAATAATATTTCAATGTTAAAAATTAATAATCAAAAGGAAAAAGCTTATATCTTTCTCCTAATTGGCATAACAGCTATGGCTTCTGCTTCCATTATTATTAAGCTGACAAAAGCACCTCCCCTTGTTATAGCATCATACCGTTTATTAATATCATCTATTATTCTTTCCTTAATAAATTATAAAAGGGTAAAAGCTTGCTCCAAGATATCTAACAATATATTATTAATTTTTGCAGGATTATCCTTAGGTATCCACTTTTACACATGGATTTCTGCTCTTTTTCTAACTTCTGTAGCTAATGCTGTGGTACTTGTAAATACAAGTCCTATATTTATATCTATTTTAGTAACAATCATAGAGAAAAAAATTCCATCTAAAAGATTCTACCTTTCAGTATTAGTAGCCTTAATAGGTGTATTTTTCATCACATATAACAATGATTTAAAAATCCAAATAGGAAAAGGTGAAATATTATCCCTTATAGGTGCCATAACCTTTGCCATTTATATATACACAGGTAGATATCTCTCAAACGAAATATCCTTTATCTCATATATTACCCATGTATATTCTATTGCAGGAATATGTTTATTTTTAATTACTATTCTCTTAAAAATACCCTTAACAGGATATTCTACCTATACATATCTAAATTTCTTGCTTCTTGCCCTAATACCCCAGTTAATAGGCCATTCTTCTACTAATTATGCTATTAGAATTTTATCCCCCACCTTTACTTCTGTAGTATTAATAGGTGAAACAGTGATAGCAAGTGTTTTCTCAGTTATCTTTTTAAAAGAAACTATAAATCTATATAAACTTATAGGAATAAGTTTGATAATAATAGCAGTATCCTATGCTTCTTTAGAAGAAAAATAATTGTATAATTTCCATGCTATCTCCTCTTGTTCTCTAAAATTTCCAAAAACTACACCCTTTGGAAGAAGTTTATTTATAACCTTTCTCATATATCTATCAGATTTACCAGGAGGAAATTTCTCAAAAGGAGTACCAGGAAGAGGCATAAAGGTATGTGCATGAATCTTTGCTCCCATTTTTACCAAATCTTCTATAACTTTAACTGTTTGATTTATATCATCCTCATTCTCATAAGGTAATCCAAATATAAAATCCACATTTACCTTGAGACCATATTTAGTAGCAGTTTCTACAGCCCTATAAACATCGTCTACTTTATGTCTTCTATGTGCTAAATCTAATATCCTCTGACTACCAGATTGAGCTCCTATTACAATATTGTCATTATTTGCATATAATCTTATAAGCTCTACAGTTTCAGGTAAAACATGTTCTGGTCTTACCTCTGAAGGAAA
>JAPYWU010000183.1 GCA_028276205.1 Dictyoglomaceae bacterium
TATGTCCTCCATCTACTGTTTTTGCAGCCTATAATCATTACAAAGGAGAAAAGGATATTAAGGTTTATCCTTTTAATGGTCATGAGGGTGGAGGCACATTCCATACTTATGAAAAGATGAAATTTGTGAAGAAGTATTTAAAAGGTTAGTCGGAATTTTCAAGTATTTTTCTTATTATATGTAGATTATAAAGGTCTGCCATGGGAGAGTCCTTAGGAGTTTCAAGTATTAATGGAATTTTTCTTACCTCTTCTATCTTTAATAAATTTTGGAAGGCGGTAACTCCCATGGCACCTTTTCCTATGTGGGCATGCTGGTCCCTTTTTGATCCAAGAGGAAAGTGAGAATCATTTATATGGATTAAAACTAATTTTTCTTGAGGTATCTTTTCAAAGAAATTATAAAAGGTTTCTTTACATACTCTCTCATTTTTGAGATTATATCCAGCTGCAAAAAGATGACATGTATCAAGACAGAAATAGATATCGGGAAATTCTTCATACACAGAGATTAAATCTTCTAATGTGGATCCCCAGCCATCTCCTTCTCCCGCACTATTTTCCATAATGAGTTTTGCCCTTCTAAATCCATCAGTTTCAAAGATTTTTTCTAAGGCTTTTAGAAAATTTTTTCTGGCAGTTTCTTTTCCCATTTTCTTACTGCTTCCTGCATGTATTACTACTCCTTCCCATTCCATTTCTTCCGCAAGTTTTAATTCTTCTTTTACCTTTTTTATAGATAGATTCCATACTTTTTCATCTGATGACGCTATATTTACCACATAGGGTGCATGAATAAATATACTTGAAAAGGGAAAGGTGGGAAGTTTTTCTTTATTAGGTCTGTAGCTTCTTGGATTTCCAGAAAAGATTTGAGCGGTATTTATCTTTAGTAGTTTTATATCTTCAAAAATAGCTCTATCGCCTCGGAATAGATGTACTCCCAGTTTATAATCTGTATTCTTTTTAATATGGATGGCACCTCTCCTATAGGAGAGGTGCCTATTCTTATCCATGATTATCTATTAGTAACTTCCTCAAGTCTTAGAAGTCTATTCCATTCTTCTTCAATATCTTTCTTAAGGGCTTCCAATATATGGGCGTTTTCTGGTTTTAAGAGATGGGCAAATCTTCCTTGTGCCTTGATATATTCTTCAATAGGTTTAAATCCTTTTGCAGGTTTATAATTTATTTTGTATTTTCCATCCTCTACTTCATAGAGGAACCAAGCTCCAGTTTCTACTGCAAGTCTTGATATGCTTATAGCAGAGTTATCTGGTGTTCTCCATCCCCTTGGACATGTGGAGTATATGTTTAAGAAGGCAGGACCATCTGTATTTACAGCCTTTTTAACTTTTTCCATTAGATCTCTCCAATGGCTTGGAGAGGCTTGTGCCACATATTTTGCTCCATTAGCCACCATCATTTCAGTGAGATTCTTTCTCTTTTGAGGCTTACCAGGAATAACCTTTCCAGCTGGAGATGTGGTGGTAAAGGCTCCTCTTGGTGTTGCACCGGATCTTTGTATACCTGTGTTCATGTAGGCTTCATTGTTGTAGCATATATATACTGCTCTATGTCCTCTTTCAATAGCACCAGAAAGGGCTTGGAGCCCTATATCATATGTACCTCCATCACCTGAGAAGCTTAAAAATCTTATCTCTCTATTTATTTCTCCCTTTTTCTTTAAAGCTCTATAAGCTGCTTCTACTCCTGATATAGTGGCAGCTGAATTTTCAAAAGCACTATGGATCCATGGCACATTCCAAGATGTGAATGGGAATATAGTGGTTGCCACTTCAAGACATCCTGTGGCGTTTGCTACTACTACTGGCTCATCTATGGCATTTAATACCATTCTTACAATAATGCTGGCGCCACAGCCTGCACATAATCTATGTCCACTTACTAATCTCTCTTCTTTTAATGCTAATTCTCTAAGGTTTATTGCCATTTTTAGCACCTCCTATTCTCTTACTCCGATATAGGTAAGAGGATTTGGCTTACCCTTCTTACCTATCTCCATAAGTTCTTCAAACACCTTTTCTATATGGTTTGTGGTGATATCTCTTCCACCAAGACCATATACATAGGCTTGGGCTATTGGTCTCTTATCAAAATGATACATGGCAGATGTAATTTCATGATAGAGAGGTCCTCCAAAGGATCCTGGTACCATGCTTCTATCAAGGATTCCTACCACTTTTACATCCTTTAATGCATTTACTATATCCTCGGTGGGGAATGGCCTAAAAACTCTTATTTTAAGGAGTCCTACAGGTAGCCCTTTCTCTCTAAGGGCATCTACCACCTCTCTTGCTGTACCCACAGTAGAACTCATGGCAACTATTACATATTCTGCTCCATCCATCTTATATTTTTCAATTACATCATAGTATCTTCCTGTAAGATCTCCATATTCTTTTCCTACTTGTTTAATGATGGGGAGAGAATTTTCGATAGCATAGGCTTGTGCTACTTTAAACTCAAAATAAGAATCGGTGAGGGCAAGAGGTCCAACAGAGATAGGATTATCTACGTCAAGTAGTGTATATTTAGGTCTATATTTTCCAACAAAGTTTCTTACTACATCATCATCAAGAAGCTCAATAGTTTCTACGGAATGGCTTGTGATGAATCCATCATATCCTACCATTACAGGAAGTCTTACATTTTCATTTTCTGCAATCTTTACTGCTTGGAATATATTGTCATATACTTCTTGTACATTTTCAGAGAAGATCTGGATCCATCCAGAATCTCTTGCTCCCATGGCATCACTATGGTCTCCATGGATGTTAATAGGAGCGGAAAGAGCCCTATTTGCTACCGTCATTATAATGGGGAGTCTTAAAGAAGCTGCTATGTAAAGCATCTCCCACATGAGGGCTAAACCTTGGGATGCTGTGGAGGTCATAACTCTTGCTCCAGCAGCAGATGCTCCAATACAGGCGCTCATAGCACTATGCTCACTTTCTACTGGTACAAACTCTGTATCTACCTCTCCATTGGCTACATATTCAGAGAATTTTTGCACCACTTCTGTAGATGGAGTTATAGGATAGGCAGCTACCACATCAGGATTTACTTGTTTGAAGGCTAATGCTGCTGCCTCATTTCCCTCTATAGCAATCTTTCTAACTTGGGTTTTCATCTTCTTCCCTCCTTTACTTTTCTTCTTCTTTCATGGTTATGGCTTTTACAGGACATTCTGCTGCGCAGACTCCGCAACCCTTACAATAATCGTAATCAATGTATACTTTTTGTCCATCAAATTTTACTGCAGAATCAGGGCAGAAAAGCCAGCAAAACATACATGTAGTACATTTATTGTAATCTATCTCTGGTTTAAAGGTTCTCCAATCTCCCGTTTTATACTCTTTAGAAGTAGAAGCTGGAAGAATTGGACCTAAATTAACTAATTCTTTCCATCCTGGAAGT
>JAPYWU010000184.1 GCA_028276205.1 Dictyoglomaceae bacterium
CATCATGAAACATTAATCACTATTGTAGATATAATAGATGCAAGAGACCCTTATACAGGAGGACATTCAAGAGAAGTAGGAGATATAGCAATAAATTTTGGTAGAAGTTTACTTCTTGATGAGGAGAATATGAGAAGATTAGAGTATTCTGCCTATCTTCATGATATTGGAAAGATAAAAGTGCCAGATTTTATTCTTAAAAAACCTGGAAAACTTTCTGATGAGGAATATATGATAATGAAAATGCATCCTATCTGGGGCGAAGAACTATTACAACATATATCAGTTTTTAGGGACATAGGTAAAATAATTAGGCATCATCATGAAAGATGGGATGGAAAGGGCTATCCCGATGGATTGTCAGGTAATGATATACCCTTTTTAACAAGAATCATAACATTGGCAGATAGCTTTCAAGCTATGACTGCCTTTAGACCATACAAAAGAAAATTAACCATTGAGGAAGCTATTCAAGAGATAAAAAGGTGTAAAGGTACCCAATTTGATCTAGAACTTGCAGATTACTTTATAGAATTTATTTTAAAAGAGAATAAAGTTATAAATAATTAAAGCTTATTTACAAAATCTACTATCAATTCTTTTAATGTTGTAATTCCTGCCTCCTCGTAATGATAATAGATCCTTATGGTCTTATGCTTTATATTTATTACATTCCTAAGATCTACAGGGGTTCCTATAATCACATAATCACAATCTACCTTATTAATAGTTTCCTCCAGCTCTTTTAACTGTTCCTTACTATAACCTAAAGCTGGAAGTACCTTATCTATATGCTTATATTTTTCATAAGCTTCCTTTATACTACCTACAGCATAAGGGCTTGGGTCTATTAATATGGCTCCCTTTTCTTTTGCATAGATATATCCTGCTCCAAAGGACATCTCTCCATGGGTTACAGTAGGTCCATCTTCTATTACTAATACCTTTTTACCTCTTATATCTTCTTCTTTTTCAGGTATGATAGGAGATTTTGCTAAAACAATCTTTGCCTTCTTATTTCTCTTTCTCACATTCTCCATTACCCTATTAATATTCTCAGAAGGAGCGGTATCTACCTTATTTATTACTATGATATCTGCAAGATATACATTAACCTCACCAGGAAAATAATATAACTCGTGACCCACTCTGTAAGGATCAACTACAGTGATAAAAAGATTAGGCTTATAAAAAGGAAAATCATTATTTCCACCATCCCATACGATTATATCTGCTTCCTTTTCTATCTCCTTAAGTATCTCTTTATAATCTACTCCTGCATATAAAATAGCTCCCTCTTTAAGATGAGGTTCATATTCCTCCCTCTCCTCTATGGTACATTCATATTTATCTAAATCTTCTAATTTTTCAAATCTTTGTACTTTCTGTCTTAAAAGATCTCCATAAGGCATAGGATGTCTAACTACAACAACTCTTAAACCCATCTCTCTTAATATTTTAACCACATATCTTGATGTCTGACTCTTTCCCGACCCTGTTCTTACAGCACATATGGCAATAACTGGCTTTTTACTTTCCAACATTGTCTCTGTTCCAAGAAGCTTAAAATCAGCAGAAAGGGATAATACAAGACTTGCCCTCTGCATTACATAATCATGGGATACATCACTATATGAAAAAACCACCTCATCCACATTATATTCCTTAATGATTTCTTCTAATCTATCTTCACCAACAATAGGAATACCATTAGGATAAAGCTCTCCAGCAAGTTCAGGAGGATATATTCTACCCTCTATGCCTGGAATCTGGGTAGCAGTAAAAGCAACTACTTCATAATTTGGATTATCCTTAAAATAAACATTAAAATTATGAAAATCTCTACCACCAGCTCCCATTATAATTACCCTTCTTCTCATAAAAGCACCCCCAAATTTAATCTTTATATATCTTCTTTACATAAGGAGAGGTAAAGGCTTGAAGAAGAGCAGAATAATTTAAAGAGAAGCTTAAATTATCTCCCACTTTAAAATCATAATCTCCTATATCCACCACTGTATAATCCGATGTAGCACCTAATACTTCAATACCTGGAAGTTCAGGAGTAATTCCCTGAGGATCAATATCTTGTCTCCCAAAGTTTAAAAGAGCCCTTCTCCTTATTCCTTTATCCACAAAAGATGGCTTATGCCCAAAAGCATCCTCATTTATAATTCCCCATGGCACTGATGGCTTTTCCTTTATCTCCAAAATCTCACCTATAAATCTAAAGGTATCAAGACGAGCCCCTGGAATATGCTTTCTAAAAGCGGTATCCTTCCCCAGCATAATTCCCTCGCCAATTCTCAAATGATTTATTTTTTTTGGAATCTTACCTTCAAAAAGAAGAGGAATACTACTGGAATTTCCAGCAGATATAAGAGGCAAATTTATAGAAAAAGTTTCTTCTATTTTTTCTACTAAATCTACAAATTCCCAATAAGTCTCTACAGTAGGTATTACACCTCCAAAACATGTAAAATTAGTACCAAGACCATAAAGATCTAAATTTTCCATCTTAAGGATTTCCCTAATAATCTCCATCAATTCATCTCTATTCCATATCCCTTCCCTAATATCTCCCATCTCCACCATAATTATGATTTTATGTCTTTTTCCCAATTTTTTTGATGATGCATTTAGAGCCCTCAATGTTTTAATCTCTGAATTTAAAGAAATATCTGCATACTTTACAATTTCCTCCACTTGAGATAGACAGGGAAGCCTAATAAGGGTATACTCTGCCTCTACCTCTTCCTTCATTCTCTTTATACTCTCAATTCGAGAATCAGAAAGCCCTCTAACCCCAGCCTTTACAAGAATATCTGCTATCTTGGGATCCCCTAAGGATACTTTTGTAACCCCATCTATATATACTCCCATTTCTCTTCCTTTTTCTACAATTAATTTGGCATTATGATAAATAGCCTTCAAACTAATCTCTAAAAGGGGAGAACATATATTCATAAAATTACCTCCAGTTTAAAATCCATGCTCCCAAAATCATTATTATAACCCCTATTATTCTCTTTCTTATATCCTCTTTAAAGACGTTTTTAGCAAGAAATAAAGTAACCAGCATACTCAACATAGAGAGAGGTTCCGCAATACTTACATCTATACTTCTAAAAGCAATAAGAAGAAACATATAAGAATAAGCATTAATACCCGCAGCTATAGTTACCAATAAGGTCTTTTCTTTTAAGAGTTTAAATACTTCCTTTACTTCTTTTCTAAGAAGTATATAGAAAAACTGATACACACTAATAACAAGATATAAGAAGAAGCAATAAAAAAGAGGATCTATCTTACCAACTACAAATCCATCAATAGTCCTTCCTATGGCAATAAGAAAGGAACTCCCCATCATAAAAAGAGTATCCTTTCTTTTAAAAAGACTATAAAGGGATTTATATA
>JAPYWU010000185.1 GCA_028276205.1 Dictyoglomaceae bacterium
TTTATCAAGGAGGAAAATACTATTCATGATATCCTTTGAAAATCCAATCTTTTTAATACTTATCCCCATAATATACATAATCATTAAAAGATATGGAAAAGGATCCCTATTAAGATCCTTAGAAATACTACTTATTATCTTTGCTCTATCAGGATTCCAAATTGTATCTTTTTCTGATAGGATAAATGTATTTTTCCTTTTAGATCAATCTGCCAGTATTCCATCTTGGGAAAGGGAAAAAGCAATAAGCTTCATAAAAGAATCAATAAAGTATAAAAAATCCTATGATAGAGTAGGGATTGTATCTTTTGGTGGAGATACAAATGTGGAATATGATCTTTCCGAAAATATTGACCTATCCTCCATAATGGGAATTAAAAACCCCTATTTTACAAATATAGAAGAAGCAGTAAATAATGTACTTGGGTTAAAAGGTAAAGATACACCAGCAAGAATTGTACTTTTAAGTGATCTACAAGAAAATGCAGGAAGAATAGAAAATCTCCTTGGTAAACTAAAAGAAGAAAAGGTCCAGATTGATATCTTTCCTCTTAATACATCCTTCTATAAAGAGATAGGTATAGAAAAGATTCAAAATCCCGAAATGGTACATTTAGGACAGGTTTTCCCTGTAATAATAAGAATTAAAAGTTATGGAGTAAAAAATGCCAAATTAAGAATAAGATTTGAAGGAAACCTATATACTTATGAACTAAAGGATCTTAAAGAAGATAATATCTTTTCCTTCTCATTAACATCTCAGAAAACAGGTTTAAAAGAGATAGAAGCTGAAATCTTATCCTCAGATGATACCTATAAAGAAAATAATCTTTACTCTTCATATGTATATGTGCAAGGCAAACCCAAAATTCTATATCTTGTAGGTAGAGGCTTTTCTCCCATCTTTCCTCAAGCTCTCATTACTCAAGGTTGGGAGATAGATTTTGATTATCCTAAATATGAAAAAATATCAATAATTGATAACTACCAAGCAATGATAATAGATAATGTGCCAGCCAGTGATATTTCTTTGGATAAAATGGACCTTATAAAAAGATATGTGACAGAGAAAGGAGGCACCTTACTTATTCTTGGAGGAGATAAAAGTTTTTCTGCTGGAAACTATCATGGTACTCCTTTGGAAGACATTCTTCCTGTTACATTGAAACCAGAGCAGATTCTTAAAAAAAGCAATGTAGCTATTGTAATAGTACTTGATGCTTCAGGAAGTATGGGAAGCTACTCAGGAGGAGAAGCAAAAATAGAACTTGCAAAAGAATCATCTCAACTTGTAATAGATCTTTTGGAGGAAAAAGATTATTTTGGTCTTATTGCCTTTGATCACTCCTACCAATGGATTGTACCTTTAGGACCTCTTTCAGATAAAGAAAAGGCATCCTCCCTTATATATAAGATATCACCAGGAGGAGGTACAGCTTTGTATCCTCCCTTAAAATCCGCAGGAGAAGCCCTTCTACGAGTACCTTTAAAGAGTAAACATATTATAGCTATCACCGATGGACAGACAGAAGGAGGAGATTTTTATAATCTAATAAGAGAGCTTGCTAAGAATAAAATCACTGTATCTACTATTGGAATAGGAGAAGATGCCAATATACCCCTATTAAAAGATATAGCTACTTGGGGAAACGGAAGATTTTACCATACCTGGAATATTAGAAATCTACCCCAACTTCTTCTTTCAGAAACTAAAGCATTATTAAGATCCAATATAGTAGAAAAAAGATTTGTACCCCAAGCAAATTTAGAAGAAAAGGAAGAATTACCACCTCTTGAAGGATATGTATTAACCTCTTCCAGATATCCTTACCCAGTCTTGTTATCATCACCTGAAGGAGATCCCATCTTAGCAAAAGGCCAGTTTGGATTAGGGCAGGTTATAGCCTTTACATCTGCTTTAAAATCCTATTGGGGAAGAGAGTGGCTTTCATGGAATAAGTTAGGAAGCTTTTTTAGTCAGATGTTGAGAGAATCTATTCCTCATCAGATTTCAGAGGTACAGATAAGCATAAGGGAAGAAGGAGGAAAGGGAATTATAAACTTAATCTATACTGATAAAAAGGGAAATTATATCAACTTCGCAGATTTAAAATATAAAGTTATGGATATGGAAGGAAGAGAATTCTCAGGAAATATGATACAAAAATCAGCAGGAAATTATGAAGGTACCTTTCCTATTAATGGATTAGGAAAATATCAAATTACAGTCTATGAAAAAGAAAAAATCATTACAAAGGTTCCATGGATGTTTGGAAACTCTCCTGAATTTTCTTCAAAAAAATTCAATAACAATTTAGCCCAAAAAATTCTTTCTTTTACATCTGGGAAGCTCCTTTCAAATCCATCAGATGTATTTCGTAGAATATCCTACAAAGATGCAGAAAGAAAAAATATTCTTCCCATATTGCTTATAACATCCCTTATACTCTTTCTTTTAGAACTTTTCCTAAGAAGATTAAAAGAGATAAAGGAAATAATCTTAAATCTTTTTGGAAAAGTAAAAATAACAGAAGATCAAGAATGGTACAAAGAAGTGGAAAGGAAAATATTAGAAGAATTTAAAGGAAGCCCCTCTCCATCTATGTTAGAAACAGTATCCTTGGAGATGAGAGCCCGTATGTTTATAGCCCACCTTAAAGAAGAAGAGCGAAAGAAAAAAGAGAAAAAATAAAATTATTTAAGTAAAAAGGTAGCAACTACTGCCACCATTACTTCTTTCTCAATAGTTGAGGTGTTATAAGTCCCATAATCACTTATCTCTGTAGAATTTGGAGCCAAAACTTGCACCGCCCCCATATGGACAGATCTTAACGGACCTACTTTTTGTCCAGTACTTTCTGCAATCTTTTCCGCCCTATTTTTAGCATCTTGCATTGCCTCAGAAAGAAGGTTAACTCTCAACTCTGGAAGTTTAGAGTAATAGTATTCTAAGGATTGAGTGGCAAAGGCTACACCTTTATCAGTTAACTCCTGAAAATTCTTAGCAAGCTCTGTTATCTTTTGAATATCATTGGATTGTACTTCTACCGTTTGTCTCAAAATGGAATCCCTTGAGTATGGCCTATCACTATAAAGCCAAGGTTGTTCAAGATATACAGGAGATATGATAACAGTATTTATATCTATGCCATTCTTCTTCAAAAATTCTAAAACCAACTTTAAATCTCTATTCATCTGTTGATATCCCTTATTAAGAGAATCAAAAGGTACAGTTCTTGTAAAAACTCCAACCCATTTCACTATATCCGATGTCACTCTCTTTCTGGCAGACCCTGTAACAGTTAAAGTATTATCTAAGGATTTAACACTGTAAAGGGTATATGACAAAATAGAAGCACTTATGATGATACTAATTCCCAATATTA
>JAPYWU010000186.1 GCA_028276205.1 Dictyoglomaceae bacterium
CTACCACTTCACCTTTTCCAGGCACATCGTATTTTACTTCAAATTCTTTATTATCTTTTCCTCCCATAGCGAGTTCAAAAAATTCTTCTCTTTTTTCTGGTATTATGACTTTTTTACATGAGAGGAGAATATCTTCTACTTCTTTTGGAACTATAAAATATGATACCTCTTCCCTAAGCATAATTTAATCGCTCTCCTTTCTAACATTTTATAAATAAACAAAGACCAATATTTCTATCCTCATTGATGAGGGAAATATTGGTCGTCTTTGAACCATAATATATTAATTCAAAGATTAATTTATCACAAAAAGATGTTAAAATCAATTAAATATAGTTTAAATGGGAGGTATAGGAATGGAATATATGGATGCTTTGGGTTACATATATAGTTTTATAAATTATGAGAAAAATTTAGATAAATTTACTTATGAAGAGAAAAAGTTTTATTTAGAGAGGATGAAACATCTTTTGAATCTCATGGGAAATCCACAAAATAATTTTAAGTCTATACATATAGCTGGAACAAAAGGTAAGGGATCTACATCTGCCTTTATTTTTTCAGTACTAAAAGAGGCAGGATATAAGGTAGGATTGTATACTTCACCTCATTTGCAAACTTTAAGAGAGAGAATTAGAATTGATAGTGGATTAATTTCTAAAGAGGAATTAGTTGAACTTGTAAATATTGCTAAACCTTATATTGAAGAGGCAAAGAAACATCCTATCTATGGTTCTCCTACTTTCTTTGAAGTATTAACAGCTTTGTCTTTTTTGTATTTTTTTATCAAAAAGGTGGATTTTGCAGTTATCGAAGTAGGATTAGGAGGAAGATTAGATGCTACGAATGTTATATTGCCTTTAATATCTGTAATTACTCCTATAGGTTATGATCATATGCATATTTTAGGAAATACTTTATCCCAAATAGCTTTTGAAAAGGCTGGCATTATTAAGGAAAATATACCAGTAATTTCTTCTTTACAAGAGGAAGAGGCTTGGAATGTGATTAAGAAAGTGGCCATTGAGAGAAGGGCTCCTATTATTAAAATAGATGAAAAATACAGTTGGCAAAGATTGTCTTTTAGTAATTTAGGTCAAGAGTTTTCAATAAATGATGGTTCAAATGAAAAAATATATTTTATCCCTCTATTAGGTAATCACCAGATAATAAATGCTGTTACCGCTTATGGGGTTTTTGAAGTTTTAAAATCAAAATATTTTATCAATATTGATAATGAGAGTATTAAAAAGGGTTTTTCAAAGGTTGAATGGAGAGGTAGATTTCAAATTTTAAAGGAAAATCCAATGATAGTTTTAGATGGTGCTCATAATATCTCTTCTGCTAAAGCCTTAAAAGATACTGTAACAGAATATACAAAATATGATAGATTATTTTTAATATGTGGAATGATGAAAGATAAGGATACTTTAGGTTTTGTCTCTACCTTAGATCCTTTAGTTTATAGTTATCATTTTGTTCCCTTACCTTCTAATAGAACGAGAAAACCAGATGAACTTTCAGAAATGGTAAGGAGCTTTTCTACAAAAGATACTTTTTCTTATGTAAATTTTAAAGAAGCCTATGAAGATGTGATAAAAAAAGCCTCACCTACTGACTTAATATTAATCACTGGATCCTTATATTTAGTAGGTGAGGCTTTAGACTATTTCTTTGGTAAATTAGACTAATCTTTTAGGGCAGATTTAAAATATTCAAGAAATACATTTTCAGGTACTGCACCTTCTATTTCAACCTTTTCATTGATTATAGTTTTTGGCACACCTGTCACTTCATATTTTTCTGCTAAATGTGGAAATTCAATTGCTTCAATCATGTCTGCTGTGATCAATGGATTCTCCATGGCAAATTGATGTGCTAATCTTACAGCTCTTGGACAATATGGACAGGTAGGTGTGACGAAAACTTGAATATGTACAGGTTTGTCTACTGTTTTAAGAAATGCCTTTGTTGTTGGAGAAAGTTGAGTTTCTCCTCTTGAGATATCAATAATATCTTCTATTAAACTTGAAAATTCATAGCCTGATGGTATTCCAAAATACCTTACTCCTAACACATTATTGTTCTTCTCAAAAAGTATTGCTGGTATTTTGTCCACATTATATTTTTTGGCAATAATCTCATCTGTAAGGAAATCATGTACTTCAAGTTCTAATAGATCAGAAAGCCCTGCTAATTCTTCTAAAATCTCTCTTGTTTGTTGACAGTAGGGACATTCTATCCTTCCTGGAACAACAAGTTTGCTTCCTGCTGCCTTTTCACTGAACAATATTATTTTTACCTTATCTTTTAAATTTTCCCTAAAAAGATTTTCTAAATACTGGCGATCTTCTTCTTTTAAAAGAGCCATTATTATACCTCCTTATTATACTTAATATCTTCTAAAAATTTACTTGCTTCCATACCTGCTATAGCACCATCTGCAACTGCAGTTACTATTTGTCTTAATATTTTTCCGCGGACATCTCCAGCGGCATATATACCTGGTATAGAAGTATGCATCTTTTCATCTGTTATTATAAACCCATCTTTATCTAAATTCAAAATGCCTTTAAAAATTTCTGTATTTGGGATTAAACCAACATAGATAAAGACTCCATCTATGGGCAATTGTTTAATCTCATTGGTTTTTAAATCTTGTAATATTAATCTTTCTACTTTTTTATCGCCCTCAATAGCCTTTACTATATGACTCCATAAAAACTTAATTTTAGGATTAGAAAAAGCTTTTTGCTGTGTAATCTTTTCAGCTCTTAATGTATCCCTTCTGTGAATTATTATTACTTCTTCCGCAAATTTCGTTAGGTAGATGGCTTCTTCAACAGCAGAATCTCCACCTCCTATTACTGCTACCCTTTTACCTGTAAAGAATGCTCCATCACATACAGCACAGTAAGAGACACCTTTCCCTATAAATTCTTCTTCTCCTGGTACTTCTAATTTTCTTGGTCTTGTTCCTGTTGCTATAATAAGGGTTGGAGCTCTATATGTACCATTTGATGTCTCAATAATTTTCCATATACCATCAATTTGAAAATTAAGAACATCTGCCTCTAATATTTTAGAGCCAAATTTTTTTGCCTGAGTTTCCATTCTTTTAACTAACTCTTCTCCTGTTATTCCTTCAGGAAATCCAGGATAGTTATCAATTTTTTCAGTTAATGCTGCATTTCCTCCTACTATAGCTTTTTCAATTATCAAGGTCTTCCATAAATTCCTTCCAGCATAAATACCTGCAGTAAGTCCTGCTGGTCCTCCTCCTAATATTATTACTTCTTGTTCTTCTTCAATTTTTTCAATAGGCTTTGTAATAGAAATAAAATCCATCTTTTATT
>JAPYWU010000188.1 GCA_028276205.1 Dictyoglomaceae bacterium
ATTTCTTGAAGGATTATAATATATAAAATAATATAAGATATGCGGGAAGGGAGCAAGTACATGTGGTGGTTTAAAAAACCATATCTTATCCTTATAGGCAAAATCACATATATATCAACCTTAGATCCTAATAGAGTAGTAGAAATAGAAAATAAGAAAAATCATATTTATAACATTTTGGAAGAAGAATTTAGAAGATTTGGATGTGAAGTCATTTATTGGAAAGAAGATTTAAATTTACAACCTATTAATACTAATTATGCGGTAATAATTAATCCAGTTTATCTAAGCCTAAATGAAAAAGTAGAAAAGGTGCTTAAAAATAATATAGAAGATATAAGCCTCTTAAGAGATGAACTTCCAGAGGTTGAGCCACTTGCTGTAAAAATTGGTAAAAAAATATGTGAAAAATTAAAAATTTATCCAGAGCTTCATCCCAATTTTATTAACATGATATTTATGGAAGATAATATAGACATTCACCTTATTAAATCCTCTACAAAGGTGCTTTTTATAAGATTTCTTATGGCAAAATTAGGAGCCTTTAAAAATATAATAGTTCCACTAAAAGAGGACAAAATAAAAGATAACAAAGTTATTTTAGGAACCTTAGAAGGAGGACATCCATCCCTTTCTTTAAATGAACTTGCTAAAAGACTTATGGTTTTCGGTTCATGTAAAGAGGTGGGGGGATGGAAAGAAATAGAAAACATAGAAATACCTAAGGAAGTATGGCAAAAATCAACGGTTTTAAATAGTATGATTGAACTTGGTAAATTCTTAGGAGAAAAAGGCTTACTTTCTTCTCCCGTAGAGATAAAAAACCTATTAAAAGATGAAAAGCTATATAAATTCATTACAAGATTAGTTAATTATTCAAGACAGGCAGAAGGAGCTTTCATGGCTTATGAGCCTAATATATATAATGGCGTTTTTGCGGTTACATGTTCAGGAAAATATGGTGCTATAAAAAGCAATCTTACCCCTAAAGATATATCTTTTGTCCTTCCAATTGAGAATGGAAAGGTTGGTGTATTAAAAAAGGAAGGAGAAGAAATATTAGGACCCTCTGTAGAAGCTGAAGAATTCATTATTCCAATATGGGAATCAAAGGAAAGAATAAAAATAAATGGAGTAAATGTTCCCCCTATAAGAGGTATTGTTCATCTACATAGAGGTTATGAAATTCATTCTTCAGAAGATGATTTTATAGAAATTCCAGTGAATATAGAAGAATATCCTCCTGTTGGTTGTGGGGTAGATCTTATGCAAGAGATGAGTAGATATGCTATTAATAAAGCTATTGAAACTTGGAAAGAGAAGGGTAAAAAATCATGTTTAGCTTTTTTCAATGTACCCAATCATGGTACCAATATATTTATATTTTGGAAAGATATGAATGGTGTTATTCCTGAAAATCCTTTTTATTTCCTTATAAAATATATCTCAGAAAATAAAATAAATTTCACAGAAGTACCCCAATTTTAATTTTAGTAATTTTTTTACTGCTTTTGTTAAAAAATTTTAATAATTTCAAAATGAAATTACCCCCTTTACAAAATTGTTTCTATATGATATTATTTTTCATACAAAGGGACCTTAGAGCATGGTCCGAGATATAATTTACCCCAAATATAGGAGGTGTAAAGATGAGGGGTAAGGTTTTAGGGGTACTTTTAACAGTTTTACTTTTAACTTTCTTACTTGTACCTTCCACCTTAGGTCAAGTTTCTTTACCACGTAACGAGACTGTATATACTGTTGGAGCTCTCTGGTCAGCAACTACGTGGAGCTTATATGCACCTTCCGCCACCTATGGTACAGAACATTTCCTGTACTTACCACTCTTTATCTACAGCAACATGAAGGATGGATGGTTACCTGTAATTGCTGAATCCTTCACTGCTGTAAACAAAACTACTTTAAGAGTAAAAATTAGAGATGTGGCAAAATGGAGTGATGGTACACCAATTACTGCTCAAGATGTAGAATTTACATTCAATTGTACAAAGGAAGTAGGCTTTGGTCCTGGTAATGGTTGGTGGGATTACATTAAATCCGTAAAAGCAGTAGATAATAAAACTGTAGAATTTGTTATGAAACCAGATGCTGTAAACTATGCATCCTTCTTAGGTTATGCTCTTACCACAAGAATTGTACCAAAGCATGTATATGAGCCTCTATTAAAGAAAGGTGTTCAAGCTGTAAAAGACTTCCAAAATAATGATCCAGAAAAACAAGTAGTATCTGGACCATATAAACTCTTCTATACCGATCCTAACATCGTAGTATATGGAAGAATTGATGATTGGTGGGGCAAATCTGTATTTGGTCTTCCTGTACCAAAATATATTGCCAACGTAATATATAAAGACAACTCTGTGGCAAACTTAGACTTTGAGAAAGGAAATGCTGATTGGGCTGGAGTATTTATACCAGATGTAAGCTCTCTCTGGACAACTAAGAAGCTCCCAATCGGAACATGGTTCAAGAATAAACCATATTACATGCCAGATGGTCTTGATTTACTTTACATCAGCTACTACAACCCATTACTCAAAGATCCAGCTGTAAGAAAGGCTATTGCATATGCTATTCCATACAAAGAAATGCTTGATAAGGCATACTTTGGATATGGTAACCAGGCTCATCCATCCATGGTAATAGATGATTTTGAAGCATACTTAGATTACATTGATCAAGCATACGCAAAATACTATTGGGGCTCTCCAGATGGAAAACCCAAGACTGATCTCAAGAAAGCAAACGAAATACTTGACAAGGCAGGATATAAGAAAGGAAAAGACGGTATAAGAATCAGCCCAGATGGAAAGAGGATGGGTACCTTCACCATACAAGTTCCAAGTGGATGGACTGACTGGATGATGATGTGCGAAATGATGGCAGCAAATATGAGAGCAATTGGTCTTGATGTAAAGACCGAATTCCCAGACTTTTCTGTATGGTGGACAAGATGGACACAAGGAACCTTTGATTTCATACTTGGTTGGTCTGCAGGACCTGGATTTGATCATCCATGGAACGTCTACAGATTAGTACTTGACCCAGCTCTCTACAAACCCTTCGGTCAAGATCAATATGGTAACTTTGAGAGATATAATAACCCAGAAGTAGGAAAACTATTAGATAAGATTGCAGCAACATTAGATCCAAAAGTCAAGAAGACCTTATTCTACCAGATTCAAAGAATTATCTACAGAGATCTTCCTGCTATACCACTCTTCTATGGTGCTCATTGGTATGAATACAACGAGACAGTATGGACTGGATGGCCCAATGCAGAAAGACCATGGTGGTATCCTGCAGCTCCATGGAGCGGTTA
>JAPYWU010000189.1 GCA_028276205.1 Dictyoglomaceae bacterium
ATATATGTGGAAAATAATGGTACCTTTACCTACTATCTACCAGATGGCACTTATGAAACCTATACCGTAAGCTATACCATAGAGCAAAATCTATTAAATATATTATTTGAGGATGAAACTGGGAAAAATCCTCCACCCTCGGGCCTCACCATATCTGTAAATTATAAAGCCTATATTCCTCTCAAAAGTATTTCAAAAACTGATTCTTTTAGCCTAAAGCTTAAATTCCAAAATCTTTTCCTCTCTTTTTCTTATCAAAAAATCCTAAAAGATTTAAAGGAAGATAAAGTGCTTACTCTTTCTACTTACGGTATGATTCTTCCTTCCCTTTGGATAAATATTACAGGAAGTACATACCTTGGAAAGATAAAAAATAATATTTCTTTAAATGCTACTTATTATTTCAATCCTTCCTCTTTTTATTTAGGCATTTATTACAATGAAATAGAAGATAGAAGGATTTTATCCTCAAATATTAATTTGAAACTATCCCTTACACCTTACGAGGCTAATTTAGGTATAGACTACTATAGAAATGAATATTCCAACAACTATTTTCAAAATATAGGTTACAATATAAATCTAAAGAGAAAATTTAATACATGGGAATGGAAAGGAACTATATCCAAAAATTGGAAATCTGCATCCTATAACCTTAGCCTTTATAGAACAAATCTCCAAAGTTTATCCATATCCTTTAATTATTTTGAAGGGAAGAATGAATTTTTACTTTCCCATGAAGGATATAGCAATTCCACCAATAAATATACTCTTTCCTTTTCCTATTCTTCTTTTAAGTTACAAGATATTACTTTTTACATAAAATATGTATATAATGTATTAAATGATCAATTTCTTTCTATTTACCAAATTGGTGTAAAAGGTTCTATAAATTTTTAAAATTTGACATACTTTTTTGTAAGTAGTATTATTATCAAGGAATTTATAGGAATGAAAGGAGCGAAAGACCTTGGAAAAGAACAAATTCTACATTACAACTCCTATATATTATTCAAATTCTGAACCCCATATTGGGACTGTATATACTACCATTGTTGCGGATACCTTTGCCCGATTCTATAGGTTAAAAGATTATGATGTATTTTTCTTAACAGGTCTCGATGAACATGGTCAAAAATTAGCAAGAACCGCACAAGAAAAAGGCTATACTCCTCAAGAATATGTAGATATGATGGCTCAGAAGTTTTTAGATACATGGAAAAAAATTGGAATAACAAATGATGACTTTATAAGAACTACTCAGAAAAGACATGAAGAGGTTGTACAAAAAGTCTTTCAAAAACTATACGACAATGGATATCTATATAAAGGTACCTATGCAGGTTGGTATTGCACCCCTTGTGAGACATTCTATCAAAAAGAGGAACTCCATGATGGCAATTGTCCCAATTGTGGAAGACCTGTGGAATTTTTAGAAGAAGAAACCTACTATTTTAAATTATCTGAGTTTGGTCCAGCCCTTTTGAAATACATTGAGGAACATCCTGAATTTGTATATCCTGAATCAAGAAGAAATGAAGTAATAAGCTTTATAAAGAGTGGATTAAAAGACATAAGTGCTACAAGAACCACTGTAAAATGGGGAATACCTGTGCCCTTTGATCCAAAGCATACAGTATATGTATGGTTTGATGCACTGGTAAATTATATAAGTGCCCTTGGATACTTAAGTGATGATGATACAAAATTTAGAAGATACTGGCCTGCAGATGTGCATCTTATAGGTAAGGATATTTTAAGATTCCATGCCATTATATGGCCTGCCATCCTTATGGCTCTAAACATCCCATTACCAAAAACTGTACTTGCCCATGGTTTCTGGACCATAAAGGGTGGAAAGATATCAAAATCAAAAGGAAATAAAGTAGATCCTCATGAATTGATAAATATTTATGGAGTGGATGCCTTAAGATACTTTTTACTTAGAGAGGTGCCCTTAGGCTTAGATGGAGAATATAGTGATGAAGCCTTCCACAGAAGATATACTTCAGATCTTGCTAATGATCTTGGTAATCTATTAAATAGGGTGCTTACAGTAGCAGAAAAATATAGTGAAGGTAAAGTACCAAATCCTTCAGAAATGAAAGAAGAAGATAAAGCCTTATTGGAAAAAACAGAAGAGACAGCAAAAAGGGTAGAGGAGGAAATGGAAAAATTTAATCCATCTTCAGCCCTTGGGAGTATCTGGGAAGTTATACAAGATGCCAATAGATATATAGATCAACAAGCTCCTTGGAATTTAACATCCGACAAAGAAAGATTAAATACAGTAATCTACACCCTTTTGGAGGCATTAAGAAGAATCTCCATTCTCCTATATGCATTCATACCTGATTCCGCTGTAAAAATTCAAGAACAATTGGGATATCAAGATCCTCAATTTTCTTGGGATCTTATAAAGGATGTTAAGATTCCAGTAGGACAAAAATTAAATAAAGGAAAAATCCTATTCCCAAGAGTAGAAAGAAAGGAAAAGGAAGAAAAAGAAGAAATAGCTTCAGAGCCAAAGATTACCATTGATGAATTCAAAAAGATAGATCTCAGAGTAGCCAAAGTGTTATCAGCAAGAAGGGTTGAAAACAGCGATAAATTGCTTCTTTTAGAGATTGATTTAGGAGATGAAAAAAGACAAATAGTAGCAGGAATTGCAGAACACTATAAGCCTGAAGATATGGTAGGAAAGGAAATCATTGTGGTTTATAATCTACAGCCAGCCAAAATAAGAGGATATGAATCTCAAGGTATGCTTCTTGCAGCCAAAGATTCAAAGGGTCGCCTTGCTATACTTACTCCTGAAAAGGAGGTAGACCCAGGATCGAAGGTGAGTTAAGATGCCATTAGCATTATATAGAAAATATAGGCCCCAAACCTTTGAAGAGGTTGTAGGCCAAGAACATATAGTAATAACATTACAAAATAGCCTTAAGTACAACCATATAGGTCACGCCTACCTCTTTGCAGGTCCAAGAGGTACAGGAAAGACCACTATAGCAAGGATCTTAGCAAAATCCCTTAACTGTGTGGAAGGACCAACACCAACCCCATGTCTAAAATGTGCTTCTTGTGTGGAAATAGCAGAAGGAAGAAGTATAGATGTAATTGAAATAGATGCTGCCTCTAATCGTGGCATAGATGAAATAAGGGATATCAGAGAGAAGGCAAGACTTTTACCTGTAAGGGATAGATATAAGGTATATATCATAGACGAAGTCCATATGTTAACAAATGAAGCCTTTAATGCCCTATTAAAGATATTGGAGGAGCCTCCAGATCATGTAGTATTTATTATGGCAACTACAGAACCTCAAA
>JAPYWU010000191.1 GCA_028276205.1 Dictyoglomaceae bacterium
CCCTTTTAGAAGATAGAAATAATAATTTTCTCTCCTCAATTTATATATTAAATAAAGAATATATAGGGATAGCTACTATTGATGTCTCTACTGGAGAGTTCTTTGGAACTGAGTGGATGGGTAAAGATGCAGAAGAAATAATCTATTCTGAATTTGTACGATTAAAACCTAAGGAGATTATTTTACCTTTTTCAACAAAGGATATTTTGGGTGATATATTAACTGATTTAAAGAGGGAAGTTGATCCTAAAATTACTCTTGTTCCTGAGGAGTATTTCGAAGAGATAGATCATAAATTGGAATTTTCCGAACCAAAAGAAAATTATCCATTAGCTTTAAAGGCTTCTTATGGGATTTTAAATTATATAAAAGATGTAATGTTTACTATACCTACTCATATTGATAGATTAGAGTTTTATAAGCCTCATCAATATTTAATCCTTGATAGTACCGCTATAAAGCATTTGGAACTATTAGAAACTGTTAGAGAGGGGCAAAGAAGAGGAAGTCTTATATGGGTGATTGATAAAACTTTAACCTCTATGGGAGCAAGACTTCTAAAGAAATGGCTTTTGCAACCCCTTCTTAATGTCAACATTATTAGAAAAAGACAAGAAGCTGTTAAAGAATTATTAGAAAAAGAAGTACTAAGGAAAGAGTTTGAAGAATTATTAAAGAATATGCCAGATCTTGAGAGAATAAATTCTCGTATAAACTATAATACCGCTACTCCAAAGGAACTTATATATCTCATGCAAGCTTTATCCTTCTTACCCTCCTTAAGAAAGGTTTTTGAGAAGGTAGAATCTCAAAAATTAATTGAATTAAAGGAAAATATACCAAATTTGGAACCTCTTTATGAAGAGCTAAATAGAGCTTTAGTTGATTCTCCACCATCTCATATAAAGGAAGGTGGTTTTATTAGAGATGGTTATAATGCAGAGCTCGATGAGTTGAGGGCACTTCTTAGGGATAGTAAGAATTGGTTAATTGATCTTGAGAATAGAGAAAGAGAAAGAACAGGTATTAAGTCTCTTAAAATTGGATTTAATCAGGTTTTTGGCTATTATATAGAGGTTACTAAAGCAAACTTGAATCTTGTTCCACCCGAATATATTAGAAAACAGACATTGGTAAATGCAGAAAGATTTATTACACCTGAACTAAAAGAATGGGAAAATAAGATTCTCCATGCAGAAGAAAATATTAAAAGAATAGAAGAAAATTTATTCCAAGAGTTGAGAAAAAAGGTTGTTGAAAGGTCTAAAGATATAGAAACATTTGCTCAAGTTGTTGCAGAATTGGATGTCTATATATCTCTTGCTAAAACTGCTAAGGATTATGGATATGTTTGTCCACAAGTTACAAATGATTATGAAATAATAATAAGACAGGGTAGACATCCTGTAATTGAAAGAATGTTGCCTCCCGGTACTTTTGTTCCAAATGACACCTATTTAAATAAGGATAAATTTATAAAACTTATTACTGGACCTAATATGGCAGGTAAATCAACATATATAAGGCAGGTTGCACTTATTGTGATTCTTGCTCAAATGGGATCATTTATTCCAGCTGAGGAAGCAAAAATTGGAGTTGTAGATAGAATATTTACAAGAATTGGAGCATGGGATGATATTTCATCTGGTGAAAGTACATTTTTGGTAGAGATGAAAGAAGTTGGGAATATCCTTTCTCATGCTACGGAGAGAAGTCTACTTATTTTGGATGAGGTGGGAAGAGGAACCAGTACCTATGACGGAATAAGTATTGCTTGGGCAGTATTGGAATATATTCATAATAAACTTAAGGCTAAAACTCTATTTGCAACCCATTATCATGAACTTACTGAACTTGAAAAAGAGCTTAAGAATCTACAAAACTTGAGTGTTGCTGTGCAAGAAAGAGGGAAGGATATTATATTTCTTCATAAAATAGTTGAAAAACCTGCAGATAAAAGTTATGGAATATATGTAGCCCAACTTGCTGAATTGCCAAAGGAAGTAATTGAAAGGGCTGAAAAAATACTTATAGAATTGGAGAAAGGTAGAGAGATTCATAAGAAAGAGATTGTTCAGCTCCCACTTTTTTCAGAAGTTACAGATATGCGGTTTGAAAAACTAAAAAAGGAGATATTATCTCTTAATACTAACGAATTAACACCTATTCAAGCCCTTTTAAAAATCCATGAATGGAAGGAACTTATAAAAGAATGGGAAAAGTAATAATACTTCCAGAGGAAATCAGAAATAAAATAGCAGCGGGAGAAGTTGTAGAAAGGCCAGTTTCTGTAGTTAAGGAACTGGTAGAAAACTCAATAGATGCTGGAGCAAGAAGAATAGTAATTGAAATTATTAATGCTGGAGAAACCTTGATCTCTGTTACAGATAATGGAGAGGGTATGTCCAAGGATGATGCTATTCTTGCTCTTAATAGGTTTGCCACCTCAAAAATAAAAAATATTGAGGATCTATTTAAGATAAAAACATTGGGTTTTAGAGGTGAGGCATTGGCAAGTATAGCCAGTGTTTCAAAAATGGAAATTAGAACAAAGACTGAAAAAGATAAGGGTGTTTTCATAAGAGTAGAAGGTGGAAATATATTGGATATATTACCTTGGGAAGGAAGTATTGGTACAAGTATTAGGGTAAAAGATCTTTTTTATAATGTTCCAGCAAGAAAAAAATTTTTGAAGAGTAGGACAACAGAAAGTAATCTTATAGTAGATTTTGTAAAAAAGATTGCATTAGCTTATCCTAACATATCTTTTCAGTATATTGAAGATGGAAAGACTAAATTTACCACATTAGGAAGTGGAAAAATAGGAGATGTGATAATTGAAGTACTTAAAAATATAAATTTGAATGACCTTATAGAGTTTGAAAATACTCATGGTGATTATTCTATTTGGGGATTATTAAGTAAGCCTGGAAAATTAGTTTCTATAAAGCCTCAGGATTTCTTCTTTGTTAATAAAAGATGGGTAAGAAATCTTAGTATATTTCAAGCACTAAAGGAAGGATATAGAGGTAGGATATTGGAGGGCTATTATCCCTTTGCAATTTTATTTTTAAATGTTCCTTATGATGAAGTAGATGTAAATGTGCATCCTACAAAAAGGGAAGTAAAATTTGAAAAGGAAAAAGAGATTTTCAGTTTTATAGAAAATTCTATAAAAAAAGCTTTAGAGAATTATGAGAAGAAATTTAAATTAGTGGAATTAGATCATAACATAAAGATTAATGAGGAGAATTATGAAACTGATAATAAAAAG
Organism: Dictyoglomaceae bacterium; assembly: GCA_028276205.1. Taxonomy (GTDB): domain Bacteria; phylum Dictyoglomota; class Dictyoglomia; order Dictyoglomales; family Dictyoglomaceae; genus Dictyoglomus. The sequence goes on from JAPYWU010000191.1 coordinate 3,275, forward strand.
ATTAATAA
>JAPYWU010000192.1 GCA_028276205.1 Dictyoglomaceae bacterium
CCATCCATCCATGTTTCAACATTATAGAAGAAATAAGAATAACATAAAAAATTGTAATGAATAGATAATAAGTTTTAGTGCTTATCCCTTTTATTGCTCTTTTATAAGCATTAAATATAATAATTAGAACTAAAAGCAATGTCGCTAATATATAAGTTATATAATTTTTGAAACTAACCAAATTATTAATAATAAAGTAGTGAATATATTTATAAAATCGCAAACCATTGATTTAGAAACAGCACTTTTTTAATTAACTATAAAACTATTGCTAATTCATTTTTTTTAAGTACTTTATTTTTAATACTTCTTTGTATTGTTCTAACTTTATCAATTTTACGATGGGTTTAATTACATTCTCATAAATATCTTTATATATATCAATAGAATCCATTGAATTGTCTATTTCTTTTACAATTAATGGTTCATTTTTATAATAATCATCTATTATTTCTTTTCCGCCAGGTATATTTCAACTGAAGTTCTTCACAATCATCAGGAAGACCAAGAGATAATACACAAGCATTTGTTATGAAACAAACACCATCTTGACTTTTTCTAGGTGTAAAGTCTTTACATGTAGAATCTGGGTCTACTTCTTTCTTATGTAGGTTACAATAGCTATAACTTGATAAGAAACCACCTGATTCATAAAATGTGCATTCATAACATTTTCCCATTTTAGTCCCCCCTTATAATAATTTTATTATTATCTTTTTAAATATCTGAAATACTAAAATAATTTTTATAACCATAAAACTATTTTCTAATGTCTCCTTCACTTTTATAGCTGGCTTTACTCTTGGTATATGCTTTGTCTCCTTATAAAATATTCCTTATTTAGCTCTATCTTCCCTCTTTAATCTCTTTCCCTATCTTTACCTCAGTCTCATAGGCTTTTATTTACTTTTACCCTATATATACTCATCACTTTCAAATATACTAAGAGCTATTAATTTATGTGAGGAGGCTTTAAAGATGATTGGAAAGATGCAAAGAGAATTTGAAAAGAAAGGGGCATGGTCAGAAAGTAATAAAAGTTTAATAAGTCATCTACCACTCAAATATAACGCTTTGATTTCTTTAGCAAAGCTCTATCTTAGGAAAAAAGAATTTGATGGGGTGCAACATTATGCGAAAGAAGGACTTATCATTGCTGAAAAACTGGGCATTGAACATAATATAAAGGAAGCCAATAAACTATTAAATCAATCAAGAAAAGAGAATAGAGAATTAACTCTTTAAAATTGAATTTTTTAGGTAATATAACCTTTAGACATAAGATAATTTCTTATTATATTTGCTAAGATTTCTGCTTCTTTTCTAAACTTGTAAAAATCTTCCTTAGTAAATATATATGATGGATTATAGTCAGCTTCCTCTCTATATTTCATAAGCTTAGAGAAGACATGAGCTACATTAGGTTCTAATATCCCTTCCTTTATAAAGTGAAGACTTAAAAGCCTCAGAGCCCCTTCATGACTTTTAGGCTCTAAACCTTTCGTCAAAAGTAGAGCTTTAATATAATGTAATGTGAAATAATAAAGCCTTGACATAGCATCTTTAATAAGATCATTTTCAAATAATATATCAGCAGATTTAAGTGCTTCTTTTGCTCTTTCTAACTCTTCTTGAATATTTATTTTTATATTCTCATCTTTCATATTACTATTCCCTCATTTTCTATATCAATAGCTATTCTTCTTTCTCTAATTTTGAGTCGCTCAAACTCATCCTTAGAGAGAATAAGGGTAGATAGTGGTGTTAAGTATTTTGTTTCTATCTCTACTACAATATCAAGAATCTCCTCTTTTATATCCTTTGTTAAACTCTCAACTATTATTGCCACATCTATATCGGAATCTGTATCAAAATCTCCTCTTGCTTTTGACCCATATAGTATGATAGTTGGTTTATACCCTAATAAGCCCTCTAACCTACATTTTAATTCGTTAAGAGCCAGCTTCTCATTCTCTTCTAAATAGTTTAAATTATTTATTTTGAAGTTTTTCATCTTCATTATTAAATTATAACATGAAGGTGATGTATATGGCGCTTAGACAAGAGTTTATGAGGTAAATATATTTATTAAAATGTAGAGGAGCAAACAGAGCAAAATAGGGCAATTATAAACGAGGTAACCATAAAAAGTGTAGAAGGAGAAATCAAATTAGAAGATAAAAATCTTTTCCCATCCTTAGAAAGATTATAATATTCCCTATCCCTTAAGGAGAATTCAGTGAATATGAGAATATTCTAAAAATTTTTCCATATATAGAAATTTTTAGAATGGTGCTTTCTCTCCTAAAATTTACAAATAAATACAAATTTTAATAAAATGGCTTTTGAGATAAGTGCATAAATATAAGGGGATGAAGATGGTGAAAAGAATCTTTATTTTTATACTTATCATTTTTACTTTCTTCTACTTGTAGGCAGAAATTTTGATAATGATAGGGATGGAGGAAAAATATGGTTTATCACTCCCCGAGATGGATTATATGGTATGGTTATTTTAGAGCAATTAGGAACTAATATGCCTTATGAAGGAATGAATGATGCAGGGCTTTTTATTGGTATCTCTGCTGTACCAAATACAATGCCTCCTTTATCACCTTTTAAACCTATAAGAATAAGTTTAGAGATGGTAAAAATTGTATTAGAGAGAGCAAAAACAGTAGATGAAGCCTTGAATATTTTTCCTAAATATTATGTAGTGTTTGGTACATTTTTGGGAAATCCCATGGTACATTACATGATTGTAGACAAAGAAGGAAATTCTGCCATTTTAGAGTATATAGATGGAAAAATGGTAGTGATAAAAAATAATACTGACTCTAAAGTTATGACCAATCATTTTATATCTAAACCAGAGCTTGGAAGTGATAGTAAAACATCTTTTGAAAGGTATAAAATAGCTAAGGAAAATTTAAATAATGTGAATTCTGTAGATGATGCATATGATTTACTGAAAAGAGTAAATCAAAAATCTACTGTTTGGTCCACAGTCTATAATCTCAATGAACAAAAAATTTATCTTTGTTATAAAAATTCTTCCTTATTTAGCCAGACAACCATATTCCTTTCAAACCATTTTTAGCTCTTCGTCAGGACTGTATATTAGAAAATCCAATAAAAACAATTTTTTCTATAAATACAGGTTTTAATTTTGAATTTTAAAAAGCTTAAATGTGGATATATCTTTTGTAATACCTGTAAAGGACGAAGAAGGTACCTTAAGAAATCTATACTAGGGTTGAGAATACTCCATTGA
>JAPYWU010000014.1 GCA_028276205.1 Dictyoglomaceae bacterium
TATATAAGAAAAGGTGAAAAATTAAAATTAGATCTATTACTTCAAGATGAAAACTATCATCCTTATCCTATTACATATACGATGTTAACATGGACCATAACTAATAATAATATAAACTTTAATTCTTCAAAATTAGAATTAGAAGGAAGGGAATTAGGAGAATCAAGTTTAACAATTTATTTATCCAATTTAGAGGCCACTAAGAAAATATATGTTTGGGACTATGTATCCTTAAAAATAGAAATAGATAAAGATAAATTATACTTGGGAGATAGTATTTTTCCTAAAATATATGCTATAGATAATTTTCAAAGGGTAAAAATTCTTTCATTAGATGGATTAAAATTTGATCCTAGTTATTTTAAGAGAAATGGAAAAGAATTAATTGCGATAAATTCTGGTATTACAACCTTATCATATACGTTTGAAAATCTTTCTGCAACCTATATAATAGAAATTATGTCAAATATAATAGAAGATTTTGAAGAAGACAAGAAATGGAATATAAGAGGGAAAAATTATAATCCTGAAAGTACATTTTATAAACTTACATCAGATGCATACACAGGAAAAAGTTCTCTTATGTTAGTCTATGATTCAAAAGAAGAAAATTCTTTTATTTACGTTGATTTAAATATATTAATTCCTCCTGATAAAACTTCCTTCTCTATAGCCTTAAAAGGGCAAGGAAATGGTTGGATTAGGTTATTATTTTATGATGACGATGGAACCCCATGGGTGCTGGACCTAACAACAACACTACAATATGACTTTAATAAATGGACACCTATTAATAAAGATTTCACAGAAATAAGGCCTTTAATATCTACAAGTAAAAATACTCCCAAAATGCCTCTGAGATTAGCAAGTATCTATTTGGTTGGATTAACTAATAGAATCTCTGGAAACCTTCTTATTGATAGTTTAAATTTTAAATAAAGATTATTTTTTCAATACTTTTAAGTAATAATATAAATAATCCAGACCTGCAAATACGGAAAAGAAAAGCCCAACAATAAAAACCAATACAGATAAAGGTATTTGAAGTAATGCCATCAATATAGATATAGAGGTTAATACCATTGCAACTTTTCCATATATTCTTGAAGATATTATTTTTATCCCCTTTAATAAAAACAAAAAACCTACCAATAACATTAATAACTCTTTTAATACAAATATGATAACCAGAATAGGTGGGAAAATTCTTTTAAACGCAAAAAATACAAGAGTTACTCCTACAATTAATTTGTCTGCTATTGGATCTATTATTTTCCCTAATTCAGAACTCTGATTCAATTTTCTTGCCAAATAGCCATCCAATATATCACTGACAGCAGCAAGTCCATATAGAACTGCTGCTGTCATGTAATAATTAGAAACTAAAAAATAAAAATAAAAAGGTACAATGATAAATCTTATAAATGTCAATAAATTAGGAATAGTAAACATGTTAATCACCTATATAATACTAATAAAGCTGCTCCAATGCCTCCTGCATCCTCGCCTAACTCCGCCCATGCAAAGGATATCTTATCTCTTAAACTGGGTAAAACTCTTTTATAAAACTCATCTCTCATAGGCTTTCCAATATAATCTCTTACATTAGCAACTCCTCCACCCACAACTATCTTCTCTGGATCAATTATATGAACATAATTTGCCAAGGCTATGCCAAGATAATATCCTGCTCTATTAAAAATATCGATAGCTAACATATCTCCTCTTTCTGCAGCTTGGTATATAACTCTTACAGTTACTTTATCTAAATCTCCATTTACTAAATCCCATATAAGACTATCCTTATGATCTGGAAGAATAGATTTTGCATATCTTTCTATACCACTCCCTGAGGCAATTGCTTCAATACACCCTTTATTTCCACATCCACAAATAGGCCCATCTGGAATTACTGTCGTATGACCAAATTCACCAGCCATCCCATGTGCTCCAATCCATAATTTCCCATTTAATACTATTCCAGAACCAATCCCTGTACCAATGGCAACTGATATCATTGTTTTGGTTCCTCTTCCTGCTCCCACAAGCCACTCTGCCCAAGCTACTAAATTTACATCATTTTCCAAAAATACAGGAACTTTAAAATCATTCTCTAACTCTTTCCCCAAATTTACTTCCCTTTTCCATTCTTCTCCTAAGTTAGGAGCATATAAGGTTGTTTTCTTTTCTCTATCCATAATACCTGGGAATCCTACACCTATACCTTCTATATCATTAATTTTAAGATTTGCATCAACAAGTACTTTATTTATCATGCTTTTTATCTTTTGAATTACATAGTCTCTTCCCTTCTCAGACTCTGTGGGTTGTTTATCCCTTGAGATAACTTCACCCTTTTCATTAACCAGAAGTACGTTTATTTTAGTACCACCTAAATCAACACCTATAGCCTTTCGCATCTTCAACCTCCTTTTATCTTACTAATATAAATTCAAAATTTATATTTCTCATTGTTGTTTCAAAAAGAACATCTGGAATAATAAATCTTGCGGGAAATTTACAATAGGGTAGATGAAAAGCTATTAAACCACTCACTCTTGCACCAGCAAAAACTCTCCCATCCTTAAATTTTAAAAGTTCATAAGTTTTTATAACTTCCTCTAAAGATTTTTCTTTATCAGAAGAACTTATATTGAAAGAGAATGTAGGAGGTTGATTTGTCCCAAACGATACCTCAAATGATACTTTCGGAGATGTGGAGGGTTGATAATATATCTCTCTTATTGGAGAAAATTGTTTTCCATTGTGATCTATAATTACAGATTTTCCCAATGGATAAACCCAAATATTCTCAGAAGAATTATTTACTATTTCAAGATTTATAACCATAATATCCTCTGAAAGGTTATACCATCTTGAATCCCTAACAATATCAACTCGTACCTCTACACCCTCCTTGGATATAATTTGAGGAGATATATTAACAGGTTTTATACAACCGCTGATTATTAATATGGTAAATATCAAAAAACAAAAAATAATTTTTTTCATAATTAAGTCACTCCTTTAAACTTAAATTAAGTTAAAAAGTTTCATACTAATACATTTTACATTAAAATAAGACTTCTTGACAATAAATATCTTAAGATTTAAAAATATGAAATGGTGAGGATAAAAATGAAATTTTAATAATAACAATAAGGAGGTGAAAGCAATGCCTATCTATGAATATGAATGCGAAAAGTGTCATGAAAGATATGAGATTATGACAAATCTTGGTGAAGAACCCCCAAAAACTTGCATAAAATGTGGAGGAAATTTAAGAAAGATCTTTTCACCTGTAGGAATCGTCTTTAAAGGATCAGGATTTTATACTACAGATTATAAGAAAAAACCTTCTAATTCTAATGAAAAATCCAGTGAAAGTAAGGGGGAAGAATAATTTCCTCCCCCTTTTATTTTTTACTTGCTAATATTATTAATCTTCTTGATCCAATATGAAATTTACGACCCTCATAATCTCCTATAAGCCTATCTACATGAAATCCACTCTCTTTAAAGAGATGTACAATCTCTGAAGGAGAATAAAGATATATTCTTCTTACGAATTCCTTCCTAATATTATTTTTTAAATCAATCACTATTCTGTTTGATGTATAAAATCCTGTATCTGGCTCAAAAAAATGTTCTGTAAGTAAAACATAATCATTTCCAAAGATATCCCAAGAGTATGGAATAAAATATCTTAGAAGAGCATCTCTATTTTCAATATCTACAAGAAATTTACCATCTTTTTTTAATACTTGATATACCTTATTAAGAGTCTCTTTATCTTCCTCATATGTGGAAAGCCCAAAACTGGTATAAAGAGAAAATACGATATCAAATTTATAATCAAGCTTATCTATATCTTTGTATTCCATTACGTAAAATTCCACATTAAAAACTTTTTCTTTTTTTGCATTCTCTTTAGCTATCTCAATAAGTTCAGATGAACGGTCTATTCCAATTGTTCTATATCCTCTTTTCCCAAGTTCTAAAGTGTGTCTTCCAAATCCGCAACCAAGATCTAATATTAAAGATCCTCTTTTTATACTTAGAACAGATTCTAAAAAATCTACCTCCTTTTTCGTACGTTCTGGGGTTAGATGTTTAGCAAGATATTGATAATAATCTCTACTAAAATATTGGTCTCTCCAATCTTTACTTTCTTGCATATTTCTGCCTTAAATAATATAAAAGTACGGTAAGATCTCCAGCATTTACTCCTGTAATTCTCTGAGCCTGCCCAAAAGTAGCTGGTCTTACCTTTTCAAGTTTTTCTTTTCCCTCTCGTGAAAGATGTGGTATCTCGTCATAATTTATATCAGGAGGAATCACTAAATCTTCATATTCCTGAAATTCTTTAACCTTTTGTAGTTCTTTTTGAATATATCCTTCATATTTGATATCCGTTTCTATTATGCTTCTCCAACTCCTCGGTAAATCCCCAGAAAGGCCTATTTTTTCCAAATCATCATAAGTTATTTCTGGTCTTTTCAATATCTGAAGAAGGGGAACCGATTGTTCTATAGGATTAGTACCCTTTTCTATTAATAAGTTGTTAATTTGATTAGGATTAACAGATGTTTTTTCAAGTCTCCTTCTTTCAAGTTTTAATTTTTCCATTTTTTCTTGGAACATTTTCCACATATCTTCATCAATAAGACCTAACTTATAAGCCTTTGGCGTAAGTCTTTGGTCTGCATTATCAGACCTTAAGAGTAATCTATATTCTGCTCTTGATGTCAAAATTCTATATGGCTCATCCACACCTTTTATTACAAGATCATCTATAAGTACCCCTATATATGCCTCGTCTCTTCTTACAATAAGTGGCTCCCTTCCTAATAGACTTAATGCAGCATTAGCTCCTGCAATTAATCCTTGTGCTGCAGCTTCCTCATATCCTGTAGTACCGTTTATTTGACCCGCTAAATATAAACCTTTAATTTTCTTAGTTTCAAGAGTAATCTTTAACTGTTGAGGATATACAAAATCATATGCTATAGCATATCCAGGTCTTATAAGTTCAACTTCCTCTAAGCCTGGAATACTTCTTAAAATTTGAATTTGAATATCTTCTGGTAAACTAGTATATATTCCTTGTACATAAATCTCAACTGAATTTCTTCCCTCTGGTTCAAGAAAAACTTGGTGAGTTTCATGGTGAGGAAACCACACATATTTTTCCTCTATAGATGGACAATATCTAGGACCTTTTTTAACCATCCCTCCAATTCGAGAAGCAGTTAGATGAATGTTATTGAGTACTATTTCTTTCGTCTTTTGGGTAGTTCTGGTTAAATATGATAAAACTTGTTCTCTTGGTTCTGGTTCTTCCCAGAAAGAAAAAGAATGAAGTTCTTCATCTCCTGGTTGAGGTATGGTCTTACTAAAATCAATGGTTCTTTTATCTACGCGAGGAGTAGTACCTGTATTAAATCTTCCTACCTCTAAGCCTAATCTCCTAAGAGCATCAGAAAGACCTATAGATGGAAATTCTCCCATTCTTCCTGCAGGCTTAGACCAGGTACTTATATGGATAACACCGTTCATAAAAGTACCAGGGGTAATAACAACTTTTTCAGCATAGAACTCTTTTTTAGTTGATAAAATTACACCTTTAACTTCATCATTTTCTACAATTAGATCTATAACTTCTCCTTGATAGACATCTAAATTTTTCTGTTTCTCAAGAAATTCTCTCATCTTTAGAGGATAAAGCCATTTATCTACTTGTGCTCTAAGAGCTCTTACTGCTGGACCTTTTGAAGTATTAAGCCATTTTACTTGAATCATACTTCTATTTGTTATTCTTCCTATAGCACCACCCAAAGCATCTATTTCCAATATTAGATGACCTTTTCCAGGCCCACCCATAGCTGGATTGCAAGGAAGCCATCCCAAGGTATCATAATTCATAGTAATCAAAAGAGTTTTAACACCAAGACGAGAGGATGCATAAGCAGCCTCACATCCCGCATGACCACCACCTACTACAATGACGTCATACTTTTCCATTGCCATTTCTCCTTATCTCTAAAACTCCTAACTTTTTCAAGATAAATAATATTAAAAACAAGGTGCCAAAAACAAGAAGAGCTGATATGTAAGGATCCTGAATTAAAGAAATTAGTATTGCCACTAAAGCCATACAAATTGTAAATAAATAAATAAAAGCAATACTTTGCTCTGTACTCATACCAATTTTTAAAAACCTATGATGTATATGATCCTTATCAAACTTCCAAGGTGCCCTGCCTTCAACTACTCTCCTCACAATAGAAAAAGCAGTATCAAGAACAGGAAATCCCATAACAAGAATTGGAATAAACAAATTAATAATAGTACTAATTTTCAAAACTCCTACTATAGATATAGCTCCTAATATAAAACCTAAAAACATTGCTCCTGAATCTCCCATAATAATAGAAGCAGGAGGAAAATTAAAAAATAAAAATCCTAAAACACCCCCCAAAATACTTGCCAATAAAAATGCCATCTCTAATCTTCCTAAAAGTAAAGAAATAATGAGTAAAGAGAAAGAAGATATTGCTGCTACACCTCCAGCAAGACCATCAAGACCATCTATGAAATTCATAGCATTTGCTATTCCCAAAAGCCATATAAATGATATTAAATGAGCCCAAAAGCCTTTTATTATTATTCCTGTATAAGGAATTCTCCACAAATCTACTCTAACTCCCAATATAACAGCTAAAAGTATAGCAATAGTTGTAAGAGAAAATTTAGGAGCGGGTCTCAATTCCACAAAATCATCTAATAACCCTACTAAAAACACCAAGGTTCCACCCATTAATATTCTCTCTACAATGAGGGACCTATTAAAAAGAACATTAACTATTAAAATTCCTAAGAAAAACGAAATACCTCCAATTCTTGGAATAGGTTTAGTATGAACTTTTCTATCTGTAGGAATATCTATTCCACCTATTATGAAAGCCTTCTTTCTTATCCAAGGTGTAACTATTAAAGATATAATTAAAGATAAAGTAAAAGACATTAATATATTCATTTTTCTTTCTTATCTTTCAATTCGTAAGCTAATATAATAGCTTGAGCTATTTCTTTCATAGGTTTTCTCTTGTCCATACTGGCTTTCTGAATTAATCTAAAAGCCTCGTGCTCTTTTAACCCTTCTCTATCCATAAGCAAGCCTTTGGCTCTGTCTACAAGCTTCCTTGTCTCAAGAGCATCTTTTAAGTCTTCTACTTCTTTTCTTAAAAGTTGAAACTCCTTAAATCTTGCAATAGCTATCTCAATAGCTGGGAAAAGATCAGACTCTTTAAAAGGCTTTACAATATAAGAAATAACTCCAACCTCTTTAGCTTTTTCTACTAATTCTTTATCTGAATAGGCAGTAAGAAAAATTATGGGAGCAATTTCCTCTTGGGTTAATATCTTAGCTGCCTCAATACCATCCAAATTTGGCATTCTAATATCCATAATTATTACATCCGGCTTCAACTTTCTTGCAAGTTCTACTGCTACTTGACCATCTGAAGCTTCTCCTACTACCTCATAATCTTGCCCTTCTAAAATCTCCTTTATATCCATCCTAACTATAGGTTCATCTTCTGCTATTAATACTCTTATAGGCTTTTTCATATATATCAGCAACCTCCTTAAAGGATATCTCTAAATATTTCATTTGCAAGTAAAACTCCTTTTTTTGTTAAACATATTCTATCCTTTTTTCTCTTTATAAGCCCTTCCTTCATAAAAAGAGAAAGATTTGGAATATAATCTGATATATTTTTTCCAAATCTCTCAAAAAACTCTTTTTCTGAAACTCCTTCCATAAGCCTTAGCTTTACAAAAAGATAATCCTTAGGATAAGTTTCATCATTTAAAATTTCTATATTTTCAATCGGTAATTCATCATTATTTATTTTCTCATAGTATACAAAAAGATTTTTGTAATTTCCATACCTTATATGATTAGCAAAAGAATAAGCTGATACACCATATCCATGATATTCTTCTTGATTCCAATACTTCAAATTGTGTCTACACCTTAAATTAATATTCCGTGCAAAATTAGAGATTTCATAGTGAATAAATCCAACTTCTTCCAATAGATTCATAGCATACATAAACATATTAGCCTCTACATCATTATCAGGTAAAGTAAATTCACCCTTTATATACTTTTCATAAAATAATGTACCTTCCTCTATTATAAGATTATAAATAGAGATATGTTCAGGATTAAGAGAAAGGGCAAAATCTAAGGACTTATAAAAGTTATTAGGATTTTGAAAAGGTATAGAGTAAATAAGATCCAAGTTTATATTATCAAAACCATATTCTCTCAATAAAATAAATGTTCTTAATGTATCTGAAACAGTATGAATCCTTCCTAAAATCAATAATTCCTCGTCTATGAATGATTGGACTCCTACACTTATTCTATTAATTCCTATATCCTTCCAAAAACCTAATTTCTCCTTGTCTATAGTGCCAGGATTAACTTCTATTGTTATTTCAACATCTTTTTTTACCTTATAATGTTTATAAATACTCTCAAAAATTGAATCCAATGCCTTTAAAGACATTAATGAAGGTGTTCCACCACCAAAATATATTGTATCTACAATTTCACTTTTAGCCTTAAGTTGTATCTCTTTTGTAATATATTTTATGTATCTTTCTTCTTCATTCTTAGAATAGACAAAAGAGGTAAAATCACAATACGGACACTTTTTTATACAAAAAGGATAATGAATATATACTCCTACAGTCTTCATAAATATCTATTCAGTTAAAAGTTTTTTAATCGTTTCTATTAATGGAAAATAAGTCATGTTAGAGTGAAGTGGAGTAATAGAAATCATTCCTTGATTGATTGCCCAGATATCAGAACCTTCTTCTGCTTGCTTTTCTATTTCACCATGAAGCCAATAATACTCTTTATTTCTTGGGTCATACCTTTTTTCCACTCTATTCTTATAATGAAACTTACCCTGATAAGTGACGAAAATATTTGATATGTCAGCTTTAGGTGGTATATTTATATTCAAAAAAATTTCCTTAGGTAATATCTTTAAAAATAAGTGAATATATTTCATTAAGAATTCCACAGCTTTCTCAAAATCTTCCTCTCCTCCTTCATGAGATACAGAAATTGAAATAGCAGGTATACCATTAAGGGATGCTTCCCTTGCCCCAGAAACTGTACCAGAATAAATAATATCAGTTCCCAAATTATATCCCTTATTTATTCCAGATATAACAACAGAAGGAAAGTTAGGAAGTAAAGCATAAAGTCCTAAAAGGATGCAATCTGCAGGATTTCCATTAGTAGTCCAACATTTAACATTTGAGATTTTCCATGTTACTTCATTAACTCTTAGGGGCTTATGAAGTGTAATAGCATGACTTCCCCCACTTCTCTCTCTTTCAGGCACAATAATATATATTTCTCCTATATGTTTTAATCTTTTACTCATGATCTCTAAAGCAGGAGAATTTATTCCATCATCATTTGTTATAAGTATCCTCAAATTTTCCATAATTTCTAATCCCTCTTTAATACAGTCCAAAAGGCTTCTTGAGGTATTTCTACATGACCTATTTTTTTCATTCTCTTCTTACCTTCCTTTTGTTTTTCCAAAAGTTTCTTTTTCCTTGTTACATCACCGCCATAACATTTCTGAAGAACATTTTTTCTTAAAGGCTTTATCTCTTCACGGGCTATAATCTTACTCCCAATACCCACTTGTATAACTACTTCAAAAAGCTGACGTGGTATAACTTCTCTCAATTTCTGTGCCAATTTTCTTGCTTCCTCATAAGCCTTTTCTTTATGTACAATAATTGAAAGAGCATCTACAGGTTTTCCATTGATAAATACATCTAATTTTACTAAATCACTATTTTTATATCCAATCAACTCATAACTTAGTGATCCATATCCTCGAGTAATAGATTTTAATATATTAAAAAAGTCAGTTATAATCTCAGAGAGAGGGATCTCTGCAGTTATCAATACGCGATTTGTAGTAAGATATTCCATACTCTTAAATTCTCCTCTTCTTCTATCAATTAATTCCATAACCGAACCTAGATACTCATTTGGAGTTACAATACTTGCTAATACAAATGGTTCTCTAAATTCAGAGATTTCATATGGGGGAGGTAAATCTAATGGATTCTGAATGATTTTCTTCTCGCCCTTTTTTGTAATCACTTCATAAGCTACAGAAGGTACAGTAGTAATTATATTTAAACCAAATTCTCTTTCTAATCTCTCTTGTACAATTTCTAAGTGTAAAAGTCCCAAAAATCCACATCTAAAACCAAAACCAAGTGCAGGAGAACTTTCAGGTTCATAATATAGAGAAGCATCATTTAGACTTAGTTTTTGTAAAGCATCTCTCAATTTTTCATAATCTTCATTCTCAATTGGATAAACTCCACAAAAAACCATAGGTTGCAATTTTCTATAACCAGGTAAAGGTGCTTCTGCTGGATTATCAGTTTTTGTAATTGTATCTCCTACCCTTGCTTCAGAAATATTTTTTATATTAGCAATTATATATCCAACTTCTCCTGAAAGAAGACTATCCTCTTTTACCATGTCAGGCGTAAATACACCTACTTCTTGCACCTCATATTCTATGTTATTAGACATAAACTTTATTTTATCACTCGCCTTTACCATTCCGCTAAAGACTCTTACATATACTACAACACCTCTATATGGATCATATTTAGCATCAAAAATTAATGCTTTTAAGGGATCATTAATATCTCCCTTAGGATATGGTATATATTTGACAATACCTTCCAATAATTCCTCAATTCCCCAACCCTCTTTAGCGCTTACAAAAAAGGTTTCTCCAATATAATCACTCCCAAGAAGTTCCTTGATCTCTTCAGCCACCTTTTGAGGCTCTGTATTTGGAAGATCAATCTTATTTACAACAGGAATAATAGTAAGATTATTCTCAAGGGCAAGAAGAAGATTGTTTATTGTTTGGGCTTCTATTCCTTGAGAAGCATCTACAACTAAAATAGCACCTTCACAAGCTGCCAAACTCCTTGATACTTCATAGGTAAAATCTACATGACCAGGTGTATCAATTAAATTGAATTCATAGGTTTCTCCATCCTTTGCCTTATAAAAAAACCTTACTGCTTGGGCCTTTACTGTGATTCCCCTTTCTCTCTCAATCTCCAAAGTATCTAATAATTGATCTCTCATCTTTCTCTTATCTATAGCTCCTGTAAACTCTAAAAGTCTGTCTGCTAATGTGGATTTACCATGATCAACATGTGCAATAATGCTAAAATTTCTTATCTTAGTTATATCTCGCATAAATCCTCCTCCCAATCTTTGCCATATTTCTGATTATATAACATTTTGTGAAACCTTTTGAACTATTTTAATTTTATGGTATAATTCACACTGTTAAATTAAAAATTTTTATAAAGGAGAGGGAAAAGGAAGATGGCAAATACAAAATCTGCAATTAAAAGAATAAAGATAAGTGAAAGAAACAGAATTAGAAACCGTGTAAGACTCGGAAAAATTAAATTTTATACAAAACAATTTCTTAATCTCATCAAAGAAAATAAGATAGAAGAAGCCAAAAAACTTCTTCCAGAAGTAATAAGCGTAATAGACAAAGCAGCACAAAAAGGAACTCTTCATAAAAATACTGCAGCAAGAAAAAAATCAAAGCTCATGAAGCTTCTTAACGAAAAACTTGCTGTTAAATCTTAGCTCCAATTTTTAAAAGTACTTTTTCCAAAAGTACTTTTGGATCTTTAGCTGTAGTCTTAAACTCTAAATCAGTCTGCCGCAGAAGAAAATATATTTCAAAAATTTCTGCGGCAGAATATTTTGTTAAAGCATCTAAAATTTTTTTAACTACAAAGGGATGTAAACCAAGTTTTTCCCTAATCTCTTCACTTGAATATCCATCTTTAAACAATGCATTTGCTCTTAAAAGTTGCCTCATCTGTCTAATAAGGATCTCCAATATAACTTGAGGATATGTTCCCTCATTAAATAAAGTGTCAATTCCAGACAAAGCAAGATAGAAATCTCTCCTTAAAATAGCATCTAAAAAAGTATAAAAAGCTATCTCTACAGGAGAGAGTACTTTCTTTAAAACCTCAATTGTAATATCCTTCTTATCTATAGCAAAAATACAAACTTTCTCAATCTCTTGAATAAGTAATCCTATATTTTCAGAATAATAAGATGATAGAAAATATATACTTTCATCATCAATATTTTTACCCTTCTCTTGAAATTTTTCTTTTATCCATTTTCTCAAAGCATCAGCCCTAAATTTAGTAAACTCTATAACTCCTTCCGGGGGGATCATTTTTGAAAAAGAAATTTTCTTAGGTTTTTCTTCCTCGGCATTAGCCATAAAAACCAAACAAGTATTGGTCATTCTTCTAAATAAAATCTCTAATTTTTTGGGAATATTTTGATCTTTAAGATCTTGGGCATGCCTTACTACAATAAATTGATTACCTAAAAGGGGAGGTGATTCTAAATATGGGAGAAGGTCATTCCAATTTATTTCATCTCCAAAAAATGCCACATAGTTAAATTCTTTAAATCTTACTTTCTTAAGCTCTGATAAAGCTTCTTCCATTAAAGCTTTTTCTTCCCCTATAAAAAGATAAACAGGAGAAAACTTTTTTTCTTTTAATGAATGTCTAAACTCCCAGTAATTCATAATCCTCCCTTTTCTTTATAATTATAGGTAAAAAGATAAGAAATAAGGAGATTACAAGACTAATTTTATAATGAGAAAGAATGAATTGCAAACCATTTAACAAAATATCAATCAAAACAGATATTATTTTTACAAAAATATAATTAAGTGGATAAATATTAATGAAAAACAATAAAAAACTAAGAATCAAAATAGCATAGAATATAGGAATTGAAAAAATATTTGAAAAAATTGATATAAAAGAAATTTTTTTGAAATAATAGAGATTAATAGGAGATAAAAATATCATCAACCAAAAAGAGCTTTCCCAGATTTCTTGAAAAAAATTAGGTAAAAACTTAGGAAATTTAGGTTTATACAAAAGACCTAACATAGAAAGATAAGAAAGTTGAAAGCTTAAATTAAAAAGCTTTAAGGGAGATATTATGAGATTAATTAACGCAACCCAGAAAATAGCATTCAAAGTATCTTCTTCACGTCTAAAAAGAAAGGCTAAAAGAAGAAAGATATATTCTCCTATAACTCTCCATATAGGCGGATTATCTCCAATAATAAAACCATAAAAAAGAAGTACGGGAAGAAAAATAATTCTACTTAATATTTTTCTAAAAGGTAAAAGGGTTATAAAAATTCCTATTAAGAAAGAAACATGTAAACCTGAAATAGCTAACAAATGGGAAGTGCCAGTTTCAGAAAATATATCTTTTACATTTTTATTTAGACCCATTTTTTCTCCAATTGTAATAGCCTTTATAAATTCTTTTTTATCATTTTTAAAAGGGCTCAAAATATAATCTACATATTTTTTTAATTTTAGCCTTAAAATTTTAAATCTATTTAAGTTCCTATGATTAACTAATTGTATTTCCTTAACCTTTATTTTATATAAAATATTTTCACTCCAGATATTATTATTCTCTAACGGATAATATTCTACTCCTTTTAAAAGAAGCACATCTCCTACCTCATACTTGACACTTCTACTTACTGACAAGATAAATTTTTCCTTATTAATATTTGGTTCTATAACATATTGTATGTAATTTTGAGAAAATAGCACATCCTTTACCTCACCACAAATCTCATCATATTTTTTACTAAAAAGTTCATATTGAGGTAATGATGCCCTATATAACAAAAAACCAAGAAAGAAAAAAGATAAAGATAAGAATATAAGTAAAAACTTCTTTCTTAAAGAGATAAGGGTAGAAAGAATAAAAATAGGTATTCCAAAACTAAAATGATATTTGGATATAATGATTCCTATTGCATAACTTGTTAAAAAAACAAAAGAATAAGGTACTTTCAAAAGTCACCAAGTAATTTTATCTTTTAATTTTTCAAGCTTCTTATCTCCTATTCCTTTAACATTTAATAGATCATCATAAGAAGTAAATAATCCATGCTCGTTCCTATAATCAATTATTCTCTGAGCAAGAATAGGTCCAATTCCAGGTAAAGTTTCAAGTTGCTCTTTAGAAGCAGTATTTATATTAATCTTATCATTAGTGGGAACCCCAACTGAAGTTTTTAATTCTTCATTAGTAGATGATATTGAATTTAAGTACTGCTCTTTTGAAGGAACATTTATTTTTGATCCATCTTTTAAATAATCCGCAAGATTAAGCTTATCCAAATCAGCAGAGGGCAAGGGACCACCTGCCATATTTATTGCATCAACAACCCTTGCCCCATCTTGTAATTTATAAACACCAGGAATTTTAACTTCTCCTGCTACATGCACTACTATAAAACTATCTACATTTTCTTCTGATATTTTTTGTTCTTTTCCAAATAAATTAAATACAGTAAAAAAAGCAACAATACATACAAAAATTATGATTATTATTCTTTCTTTTTTATCAAACATCTATTTTCTTAACACTAATTTGGTTTTATCCTTTAATAGAGATATATTCTTTTTTAATATCTCTATAGCTTTATTTAATTGAACATCATTATCCTTACCTACATTTTCTGGAGCCATCTCTACTAATATATCTGGAGTTATACCCTCTTTATTTATGTCTCTTCCCGATGGAAGTAAATATTTTTCTGTAGTTATTTTAACCGCTGATCCATCTGAAAGGGTGAAAATTGTTTGCACTACTCCTTTACCAAAAGTTTTCTCTCCTACTAATATAGCTTTATTATAGTCATTTATAGCTCCTGACAAAATCTCAGATGCACTTGCAGAATATCTATTAACAAGAACTATTAAAGGCTTATTCCATTTATACGTTCCTTTTACTACTTTCTCTCCATATAGT
>JAPYWU010000193.1 GCA_028276205.1 Dictyoglomaceae bacterium
AAAAGGGTATCTGCATATTCTACTATTATGCGTGGAAATAAATTAATTGCTTTAGTAATTATATTTATATGAATTGGCTCCACATCTGTACCAAAATATGCCTTAACCCCTCTGCTATCAGATGCACATATGTAGTAATCTATCCCATCTTTGGATAGGGCAGACTCTGGTATAACAGCAACCCAATTATCTCCTTTTTCTTTCTTCATATCTATACTTTGATATAATATTCTTCCACCCTGCCTATAATATAGTTTTGCCCAAGATACATAGTCTCCTGCGTCTTTATCAGTAATTTCTGCATTTATAGTTATAGGGCTATCAGATTTTGACTCTTTTATGGGCTTATGAATTATCACTGGCTTATTATTAGGTAAGACTGATATTTGATAAGGGATCAGAGTAGGCCTATATTTAGGTTCCGTTGATACATAGGTACCATCAGAAGCTGTTATGTAGAAATCTATTCCCGGTGGCTTTACATCTTCTGCAGGAATTGTAAACATATAAACATCTTTTTCTACATTCTTCATTAAAAATTCTTTATATATCTCATTACTTCCTGTAGTTTTGTAAAATATCTTTGCCTCTTTTACCTCCACATCATCAGTTATTCTTGCTGTTATATTTATACTTTTTCCAGAAAATTGGCTTACAGAAATGAGATTTTTTGTCTCATCCGTTAATAAAATATCAGGAGCAGTTTCTTTTGTGCCCACTAAATAGGTAGATGTATCCTGTGCTTCCTTTCCATCTAAAGATACCTTAATTATTACTTTTCTTGTGGTTCCATCAAATTTAGGATTGTGGGTGATATAAGTGATAAGGTATTGCCCTTTTTGTTTCTGAGCAATATCTTTATAGATATTTTCAAGGTCAGAAGCATTAGGAGCAAATCTATAAAAGGCATGGGTAGCATCTGCTATCTCTTTTAATGGTTCCTCCTTTGCATCCTTTCCAAGCCCTATGGTATAAATTGGAACCTTTCTTTCATTTGCAAAAGAAATTACCTCTTCTATTTTTCTCTTACTTGCATTTTCTATCCCATCGGTAAAAACTATTACTGCCTTTACCCCTATTTCCTTACTTATTTCCTCTATAGCAGTATATATGGCATCATAGAGGGCGGTATTTAATCTTGGATATAGACTATCTAAGGAGTTTATCAGAAGGGTTTTGTTGTAAGTAAAAGGCTGTGTTACTGTAACCTTGCTATCAAAATCAATTATTGCAACCCTATCTCCCTCTTGATACCTAAGTAATTCTAAAAAATTTTTTATTGCATTCTTTGCCTTTTCAAGTTTATCATCATCCTTCATACTTCCACTTCTATCTACAAGAAGAGCTATAGTTACCCCTGAGTATTTTGAGACAAAATCTACATCTAAGGATTGCTCTACTTATCCGATTGTTCGCTTACAACAAAATTTTTAAAATTGAGCCCTGTAATATCATAACCTTTTTCATCTGTAACAGATACGTAAGCCTGTATCTCTGGAAAATCCTTTGATACTATCTGAGTAATCCTAATATTAATATTTTTAATTTCTCCATAGGAAGGAGCAAATATTAAGCAGAGTATCAAAAAGATAAATATTAAACTTAGCCATTTTTCATACATCATCTCACCTTCATATTAAAATAAAGCTGGAATAAGTGGTGCATTTATAATTGTATCTGCATACTCTACCCTTATTCTTGCCCCAATATTTGAGCTCTTATTTATACCATCATCAACAATAAGATTTAAACTTAATATGGTATCTGAATATTCTATGAACATATAGGAAGATATTATAGCTATCTTTGGATCTATTCCAAAGGTAAATTCATTATCTAAAAGAGAATCTGCATATTCTACAAAGAATTTTATAGGCACCTTTGAAGTAATCATATTCACTTCTTCTGACTCTTCTAAAGCCTCTACATATACAGTCTCTCCTTCTTCTACTTTTACCTTTGTATCCACTGCATAGGAAAGGGAAAAAAGAAATATGGTAATTAAGAATAGGAGGAAAAATTTTTTCTTTAACATCATTACCTCCCATTTATTTCTCTTGGTAGATAATGAAGAGGGCGAAGAAATTATACTGTCTTTTGTCCTCTGATATTAAAACATTATCAATAGATAGTTTACCGTAATTACCATAACCAGCAACCCATCCACTTTCAAGTTTAATCGTATGTGTTACATCAAGTGTTAATTTATCTACCCCTATCTTAACTATCCTGTATGTTCCATCTCCTATTCCCATAGATGCATTTACCTCATATATAGGTATTTCTCCCGGTATAGTTATCTTAAAGCTATCTCTATCCACAATAATCATTAGTTTATTTGCTTCAGGATAGGCATAATGGTAGTATTTAACATTTGTTAGGCTTACTCCTAATCCTCCTGCTACATTTGCAAGTGCCTGATATAACTTTGTTACTACCTTCCCCGGTTGATAGGATCTCCAATCTATTATCTTGGCAACAGGCTCAGCTTTACTGTAATAGGCAATTATCCATCCATCTTTATGGATAAACATATGGGCATCTTCAGGGGTATCATAACCCGGTATTGGAACAGAACCAACTACAAAGTCTGGTCCTTCCTTCTCAATGGTTCTAAAATAACTTTTTGCCCTGTTTATATCCAAGGTCTTATTGGCTTTTACATATGCACATATTCCTGCCTCTTTCTCAAGAAAACTTCCTCCTTCTCCACTTACTCCCGGTGATTGTAATGATTTATCTTCTGCAAATGATATGGTTGCACTTAAAAAAAGAACAAAAAGTATCACTAATAAAAGACTCACATAAAATTTCTTTGCCATTTTTACACCTCCCAAGGATTATCCCTCTTTAATTTATCTACCCTTTCATCTTTTCTTTAATTTCTCTCACATTGTTATATATACTACCAAGAGCAAACAGTACTACTCCTTCAACAATTACAGGTATCCCAACTGCAATTCCTACTACTGACACAACTAACAATATCCCTATAATGATCACCAATATCCCTAAGACCTTTAAGAAAGTACCCATTTTATTTACCTCCTTTTTAAAATTTTTATTCATTAATACTCTTGCTCATTAATTTTTTGCGCTGTTTTATAAGCATCATAGATCCCATATATCCATATAATTGGCAAAAAAATGTATCCAATAAAAACAAAACATAATACAATGGATATAACATACAGAACAATTAATAATATCCCCTTACCAATCTCCCCATTATATATTTGTCCTAATCCAACAATAACAAAGGA
>JAPYWU010000194.1 GCA_028276205.1 Dictyoglomaceae bacterium
AAATTTGAAAAGGAGAAAGAGATTTTCAATTTTATAGAAAATTCTATAAAAAAAGCTTTAGAGAATTATGAGAAGAAATTTAAATTAGTGGAATTAGATCATAACATAAAGATTAATGAGGAGAATTATGAAACTGATAATAAAAAGATTAATAAAGAAAATATTCAACTTCCTTTAACATCAATTGAAAAGGTTTATATTTCTGAAAAGACCGAGAAATATTTACCTAAAAAAAGTTTTGGCTTCAGAATAGTTGGACAGATATTTGATAATTATGTGATAGTGGAAACTGGAGATAGGGTATTTATTATAGATCAACATGCTGCCCACGAAAGGATTAGATATGAAAGGCTAAAAGAAGAATTAAATTTGGGTCTTCTCCAAAATGTTGAGATTATTTTGCCTATTATAATTGATATTTCTTTGGAAGATAAAAAACGAATAGAAGAGAAAAGAGAAATTTTAGAAAAATTTGCTTTTTCGTGGGAAGATTTTGGTCCTAATAGGATAAGGCTTATAAAGGTACCATATGAATTCTTGAATTTTGATCCTGTATCTATTGAAAATCTTTTTAAAGAAATAATTTCTGAAATAAATGAAAAAGATTTAGAGGTTTTGGAAGATAAAATTATAAAAAGTTTGGCATGTCATGGGGCTATAAGAAGCGGTGATGTCTTGATAAGGGAAGAGATGGAAGCTCTTATACAAATGATCTTTGATAATCAAATTCCTATTACATGTCCTCATGGAAGACCTTACATATGGGAAATAAAAAAAGAAGAGTTAGAGAAGTACTTTCATAGAAAATGAAAATACCAATTGCAATCATTTTAGGTCCAACAGGTACAGGTAAAACAGCTCTCTCTCTTGAACTTGCCAATCTTCTTCCAATAGAAATTATATCTGTTGATTCTATGCAAGTTTATAAAGATATGGATATTGGTACTGCAAAGCCTTTTGAAGAGGATAGAAAAAAAGTACCTCATCATATGATAGATATTGTTCCTCCTGATTATCCTTTCACAGTGGCAGAATTTAAAGAAAGGGTTGAAAAAATAATACCTGAAATATATGAAAGAGGCAGATATCCTCTACTTGTAGGTGGTACGCCACTTTACTATAAAGTCTTATTTGGTGAATTTTATATCCCTCATGTTCCCCCAGATTATAAGTTTAGAGAAGAAATGAAAAAAAGAATAGAGGAGGAAGGTATTGAAAAGATATATGAAGAACTGAAAAAAGTAGATCCTAAAACAGCCTCTAAAATCCATCCTAATGATTATAAAAGGATTATTAGAGCATTAGAAGTTTACTATAAGGTAGGAAAACCCATTAGTGAGTTAGCTGGTACTAAAATTGAAGATAAATATTTAGTTTCAAAAATTGGACTTTTTTTACCAAAAGAATTACATTATGAGATTCTTGATAAAAGGGTTGATAAGATGATAGAAATGGGATTAGTTGATGAGGTTAGAAGGCTTTACGAAAAGGGAATAGATGAAGATAAGGTTTCAATGCAAGGTATAGGTTATAAAGAAATATTACAGTATATAAAAGGAAAGATAAGTTTGGAAGAAAGTATAAAGTTAATTAAGAAAAGGACAAGATTATTTGTAAAAAGACAATATACATGGTTTAAAAAGGACAAAAATATTCATTGGTTTGATGTTTCTTTGTATGATCTTCACCAATTGGCAATATTAGTTTATAATACCATAATCAAAGATTGGGAATTATTAGGATATAAATTCAAGGAAAGGGAAGGTGAAAGTTTTAATGATTAAAAAAGCTAAAAGAATAGAAAATTTACCCCCTTATCTTTTTGCAAGAATTGACCAATTAAAAGAAGAGGCAATAAAAAGAGGTATAGATATAATAAGCTTAGGAATAGGAGATCCTGATCAACCTACTCCAATGCCAGTAGTTCAGAAATTATGTGAAGAAGCATTAAATCCTGCAAATCATAGGTATCCATCTTATGAAGGAATGTTAGAATTTAGAAAAGCAGTAGCAGATTGGTATAAGTATAGGTTTAATGTAGATCTTGATCCTAAAAAAGAAGTTTTAACCCTTATTGGATCAAAAGAAGGATTAGTACATATTATTTGGGGACTTGTGGATAGGGAAGATATAGTTTTATGTCCTGATCCAGGCTATCCAGTGTATAAAATAGCAACACTTCTTGCAGAAGGTACTCCTTATCCCATACCTTTAAAGAAAGAAAATAAATTCCTTCCTAAATGGGAGGATATTCCTTCAGATATAGCTAAAAGGAGTAAAGTAATGTTTCTTAATTATCCAAGTAATCCAACAGGAGCTGTAATAGATAAGCAAGGCTTGGAAGAAGCTGTAGCATTTGCAAAGGAAAATGATATAGTAATTTTATATGATAATGCTTATTCAGAGATAACCTTTGATGGATTTGTTGCTCCAAGTATCTTAGAAGTTAAAGGAGCAAAAGATATAGCAGTTGAATTTGGTTCACTTTCTAAAACTTTTAATATGACAGGATGGCGTATTGGTTATGCTGTAGGAAATAGTGATCTAATCTCTATTCTTTCAACTGTTAAAACCAATGTTGACTCAGGAGTTTTTCAAGCTATTCAATATGCAGGAATAGAGGCTTTATATAATCTTAGAGATTTCCCAAAAGAAAGTAGTAAAATATATCAAAATAGAAGAGATATGGTATTAGATGCTTTCAAAGATTTAGGAGTTGAAATTCTTCCTCCTAAGGGAACTTTTTATGTATGGGTACCAGTACCCGAAGGTTTTACGTCTACCGATTTTGCAGCCTTTTTATTAGAGGAAATAGGAGTATTAGTAGTACCTGGAATTGGATATGGAGATTATGGAGAAGGTTATATAAGGATTTCTACTACTGTAGAGGAGAAGAAGCTTAAGGAAGCTTTAAGAAGGATAAAGGAATTTTTCGGTAAGGGGGATTGGAAATCGAAAAAGCCATCCTTGTTGCTAAAATAGAAGATTTAGATGATTTAGAAGAATTAAAGCTATTAACAAAAACTGCAGGAGTTTTAGTTAAAGAGGTTTTAGTTTTTGGAGGCGAACCAGATCCTTCTTCATTTTTGAGAATTGGAAAATTAAATGAGCTGAAGGATCTGGTTCTTAGAAATCAAATTGATGTAGTAATTTTTAATAATGAACTTACTCCTGTACAACTGAGGAATATAGAGAAGGAAATACCAGTT
>JAPYWU010000195.1 GCA_028276205.1 Dictyoglomaceae bacterium
GGCACATAAGAAATGAGATTTCTGAGTTCATCTATTGAATAATTCCTCAATTCTTTGCCATATATGTATATACTCCCTTGGTAATCTTTATAGAACCCTAAAAGGAGTTTAAATATAGTACTCTTTCCGCTTCCAGTCTCACCCACAAAAGCAACTTTCATTTTTTCATCAATAGAAAAGGATATGCCTTTTAACACTTCTTCATCCCCATCATATGAAAAGTGTACATCTTCAAATCTAATTATCTCACTATTATTTTTTACTATTTCTTTTCTTTCCCTTACTATTTCTTCTTTCTCTGAAGGTAGATCCAATACCTCAAATACTCTTTCAGCTCCTGCTAAAGATGTTTGAAGGTTTATTATAAAGTTTCCTAGATTTCCAAAAAACCAAAAGAAAGGACCCATAAGCTGAACTGTAGCTATTAAATCACCAAATGTTATTTGATTATAAAATATGATTAAGCCACCTAAGGCAAGTTCTCCAAAGAAGATAAGAGTTCCTATAGAATAATTAAGAGAGGATAAGAAGGAGAAATATTTTACCCTTTTTAATGAAAGCTTGTATAATGAATTATTTAGTTCCATATATTTATCAAAAATAATTTTTCCAATATTAAAACTTCTTATTATGAATGCTCCACCAATAATATCTGAAAGCTTCTGGGTTATTTTGGAAAAGGTATTTTGAATCTCATTGCTTATCTTTCTAATAGAATTCATGAAAAGATAATTTATCAATACATTTATTAGACCTATTGAAACTGTATAGATAAACATGATCTTGTTTATTTTAAATATTATAAAACTGCTCCCTATGGCGCTTAAAGTAGATGAAAGAATTATCATAACCTGCCAAGAATAGACTCCTTCTGCGGTATTTACATCAAAATTAATTCTTGATAAAAAATCCCCACTATGTCTTTTTGATATTTCTCTCATAGGAAGATTCATTATATGTTTAAAAAGGTTTTCTCTTATGATCATAGTAGTTTTTCTTACTGCATATTGATAGACATATCCTATAAAAGGGAAAATAAGAACAATTATTCCAAAACCTTTGAATAAAAACCATATTCCTTGTAGTAGTAATTCTCTATCTTTATTAACTATAGCATCAGTAATACTTTTTAAACTAATTGCTGCTGTATAGTTAAATAGAAAATTATTGGAAGAAAGAATTAGTAAAGTTAACAAATAGGAAAGTCCTAATAAAAAATTACCACCATTTCCCCACATAAATGAGAATAATCTAATTAATCTATTTCTTTTCATTTTTATCTTCCTCCAACTAAAGAATTATGATTTTGAATTAACTGTTTGGAATAAAGTTGATAATAGGCACCTTTTTTATTAAATAATTCTTCATGGGTACCTTCTTCTATAATTTTTCCATTATCAAGGACTATCACTCTTTCAGCTATCTTTATAGATGAAAAACGGTGAGCAATGATTAAAACAGTTTTATCTTTTAATTCCTCTTTTAATATATTTTGTAAGGTATGCTCTGTTTCTGTGTCCAAGGCTGATGTGGCTTCATCAAGAATAAAAAGTCTTGCGGATTTTTTAAGTAGAGCTCTTGCTATAGCAATTCTTTGCCTTTCACCTCCCGATATTGAACTTCCTCTTTCTCTAATTTCTCTCTCAAAACCTATATTATCCATAATAAAGTCATAGGCAAGGCTCTTTTTAGTAGCAGAAATGATATCTTCATCCTTTGCGTTATAATTACCATATCTAATATTCTCTTTAATACTTTCTGGAAAAAGATATATATCTTGATTAGCAACAGAAATTTTTTCTCTTAGGGTTGATAGATCCCAATCCTTTATATCTACTCCAAAAATTTTTATATTCCCTTTTTGAGGTTTATAAAGACCAAGTATAAGTTTAACAATGGTGGATTTGCCACTACCGCTTTCACCTACAATTGCTACCTTTTCTCCTCTTTTTACTTTAAAACTTATACCTTTTATTATCTCTTCCTCTTCATATGAGAAATATACATCTTCAAATTCTATATCATAATCACTTTCCTTTTCTTTCTTTTCATATCCACCCTTTTCATCTTCTTGATTTAATAATTCCTCTATTCTTTCAGAAGAAGATTTTGCCTTTCTGTAGGAATTTATTATATTAGGAAGAACATTCATCGGGGCCAAAAAAATATTCATGAGCTCTATAAAGGCAATAATTCCTCCAAGGGTTAATTCTCCTTTAAGGACTAAATTTCCTCCATAAAAGAACATAAGTACAAAGGGTATAATCTGTATCATTATTTTGATTGGTTCTGAGAGGTTCTCAAATCTGGCAGAGATAAGCCCTGATTTAAAAGACTTTACTAACTCTTTCCTATATTTATTGAAAAGTTCCTTTTCTAAATTAAAAGCTTTAACTATAGTTATGCCAGAAATTGCGTCTTGGGCAACAGAGTTTACGTCACTAAGAGCTTCTTGTTGCCTTTTTGTATATTTCTCTACTGGCTTACTTATAATAAGAGCAAGGATTATAGATATAGGAATTATGGCAAAACAGAATAAAGTCAATTTCCAATTTATAGATATAGCAAGAATTATTCCAAGAATAAAAGTGATAGGGTGATATAAGAGATCGTTTAAGGAGCTACTTAAAAAACCTTGAATAAGGGAAAGGTCATTTGAAAGCCTTGATATATAATCACCAGTAGTATTTTTTTCAATATAACTAATTTTTACATTTATTAACTTTTTACCTATCTCATTTCTTATATCTCTTAAAATGTTTTCAGAGAATTTCCCCAAAAGGTATGCCTTGGAGTACTCTAAAAATATTTTTGCTACTATTATTGATAGAATTCTTGTAAATATCTTTATAAAAAGGTCTTTATTTTTCACCAGAATAGCATCTGTAAAATTCTTTTCAAGACTAATAAGATATATGTTCGTAAAGGAAACAATAATTGAAAGAATTAAAGTAATAACAAGAAGTCTTATATTTATTTTTACTATAGATAAAATTCCTCTTTTTAATTTTAATTTTTTCATATAAAATACCTCCAATAATGGCTTTTATTATTGAATATTTTAAAATTATATTTTAAATTTTGTCAATATTAACTTTAAAATTTTAAAATTAATTTTTAAGATTTTATTTTTTATAAAAGTGTGATTTATATCACTTTCTTTAAATTTAATAAATGATAAAATATATATATAGAGGTTAAAAAATT
>JAPYWU010000196.1 GCA_028276205.1 Dictyoglomaceae bacterium
ATACCAGAACCAGCATGGATTGATGTCTCAGCTATCATAAACATTAATGCTCTTCCATCATACATATTTACCAACCTCCTAATAAAATCAATTGAAATCCTTCTTTGGATAAATCGCTATTATCTATTGATCTTGGGAAGTAATTATTAAAAATATTGTCCCAATTAATATTGGTATCATTAATTATTTCAAAAAAGTATACACTTCCGGGAGGAATTACCTTCTTGATACTTTTTGGGATTTGTTTTACTAAATCAAATCCACCTAAATATTTGGGCTTTCCTAATATACATCCCAATAATTTAATCTCTATACCCTCCCATTTTCCTACAAGCTCTCCATTTGATATATTCAAAAAATCTGGATACCAACCATTTTGAAAAATTGCAGGCGTTAATAATATCATTTTAAATCTTTTTGAGTTTTTAATTTTTTCTATTATTTGTAATCTAAATTGAGAAAAAATTTTTTCTATCATTCCTTCTTCCAATTCTTCCAATTCTACCACTCTTGTATCTCCACCAAGTCTAAATATTCCTCCATTTTCTATAAAACCTTCATCACCCTCTATTCCTATTATGAAACCATAATATCTTGCGGTATTAAATATACCAAGTCTTAAGTGGGGAGAACTATATAAATAGTGGGGTTCAACAGTTCCTCTTTCTTTGTTTATCTTAATACCAACTCTATGTTCATGTTTATATATATTACTGCTGTCTTTTGCTATTTTTTCTAACTTTTCTCCTAATTCACTTTTTTCACTAAGATAATCTTCCATATCTGAATTACTAAAATATCCTTCAACTTCTTCTAAATCTTCTTCTTGTTCAGGTATCACCAAATTTATTTTTTTATCAAGATTAAAATTAGCTTCTTCTATTTCTTGAGGCTTTAAATATATAGCTCTTTTTTCTATGAATGTTTCTTTAAGCATTACATCCTTAGGAATAGGAAAATACATTTCAATATAAGAGCCTATTTTTTTTGCAATTATAGGTCCATAGATTCTTAAATTACCAAATTTGTTTTCATCTCCTACTATTTTTAATAGTTCTTCATCCTTTTTATAACTATTAATGCTTGAGCGGGATAGTATAATATATGTTCTTAGAGCTCCATAAAAAGTTCTTGGAGAGGGTGGAAAAATAGAGAAAGAGTAATTTTCAATTCCAAATTCAAAGGGTTTTCCATCTCTGAAGAAAAGGGTATCAATTGGTCTTATAAAATACCATTTTGTCATTATCTTTCTACTCCTCTCGGTAAATAAACTCAATTATTTCCATTATCCCCATAAATATATCAAAACCATTATAAATGGGAATTACCCTTATAAAATTTTCAATATCTTTTAAAATAGGTTTAGGGTTTATTCTTTTATCAACTCTTCTTAAGAAATACCTTTTTACTTCAGAAATAAATATATCTTTAAATAATTCTTGGTCTCTTCCTATAAAGCTTAACCTATCGTCGTAAAGATCTTTCCACCATCTTTTAGAAATTTCATCCTTTTCATATAATGCTTTGATTTTTTTCATAAAATCAATAGTATATATATGGTCAAACTTATACTTGATAGCTACCTCTACCGTTTCTCCAGATCTTTTTAGCAGGGAGAAGCCCAAACTATATTTTCCATCAATTTTTTTGGCTCTTTTAAGACTTTCTCTTGATTCTTCAATAATTTTTTGAAGGGCATGAGAGTAGTGAGCTATTGAAATACCAAAGGATAGGGTTGGTTTTCCATTAGAGGATACAATATTAAAGAAAAGGTCATGGATAAACTCAATAATATTTAGGAGATCTCTTAAGGGAGCAAAAATTACACCTTCATCTCCCCCAAAATATATTACTTTTGATAAAAATTTGTCCTCAATATTTAATACTTCTTGAGAAAAATTCAATATTTTATTGCTAAATGCTCTGTGTTCATCTATACTTGTCAAATTACCTATCTCTTCTCCAATGTTATCTCCATCTACTTGAATAACAGCAAAATATTTAGATGGTTCTTTAAGTTTTATATAAAATTCTCCTAATATATTTTTTATCTTTTCTGCTTTATCCTTTATTTCAGGATGGTCTATAGATAAATTATCATAGGTATCCTTTAAAAGATATGTACCATCAATATTTAATTTTTTAAGAATATCAAAACTACTTATTTCTTTTCTTATCTTTTTAAGTAATCTTCCTTCAATACCCTCATCTAAAATATTTTCTATTTCATTAAGTCCTCTCAAGAAATTTTCTATTTTCTCCTTTTCTATATTTCCCTTTTTATAGTTTTCAATAAGTCTCTCTAAGAAGGGTGATACAGCAATAGTTGCAGTTGAGGGTGCACCAATATCAGACTTATTACATACTTCTATAGATTCAGGATACAGCCTTTTTATAGTGCATATGGCACATAGATGTTCCTTTTCTTTAAACTCGTAATTATTAAGCTTTCTTATTTTACTCCAGAATTCTCTAATTTCTTCTCTACTTGCCTTTTCCTTATCAGATAATGCTTCTCTCTCACCACAAAGAGTGCATTTAAATCCGGGTTCATCTATCTGAGAGAAATCTCTTATAGATTTTCTTCCACTAAAGATTATCTCTGCTTTCTTATAGGAATTGGCATAATTATTATCTAAGGGATATATTATCCAATAAATTTCAAAAAATCTTTCAATTTGTCTTTGGAATATTTCATCAGTATATGAAGTAGAATTGGGTATTGAGTTAATTTTATAGGATTTGCGATATTTAAAAGTTCTGTTTTTACAGACTTTTCTGCTTCTTGTAAGGCTTCAACAGCCTTATTTTTATCAAGTTCTACCACAAATCTATTTGGGATAATTGGAGTACATGTATTTTGGAGTAAAGATGAAAGATTTTCTGTATTTGTGTATGGGTATATTAATTTTCCACCTTTTTCTATGACCTTTTCTATAGCTTTAGATATAAGATATGATAATAAAAAAGAGCTTGCCCAAAAGTCTTGAGTTTTTCTTGACCTTGATATAAATTCTTGAACAGGACCAATTTGAAATATCCCTAATACTTTATCCATTTGTATCACTCTCTATAAAAAATTTAAAAAATTTATTAGTGTTTTAATATTAGGCTGATTTAAATTCACATCTCCTAAGGCTATCATCTCATTATCAGGTAAGAATCTTGACCAGATAAC
>JAPYWU010000197.1 GCA_028276205.1 Dictyoglomaceae bacterium
TATGAATTTCCCTGATCCATGGACAAAAAAATCCCATAAAGAAAGAAGAATTATAAACGATGCTTTTTGTTATCTTTTAGGGGATAGATTAGAAATAGAAGGATACTTTATTATGGCTACAGATAGTTTAGATTATGCTAATTATACCGTAGAGATTTTTGAAAAAGTAGGAGTTTTTAAATCTTTATGGGAAAAAAACATAATAAATGATTTTCCAGGCTATTATAAGACAAAATATGCAAGAAAATGGATATCTATGGGGCTTCCCATATATTATATAGGCTATAAAAAAATGAAATCAATTGAAATACCGTCATGGGTTAAGGATTTTTACCCCCTTTTGAAGTTAGAGAAGGAGGAAATTATTATGCCTTATATAATTATGGAAATAAAAGAAGACCCAAAAATAGAAGAGGTTCTAAAGATTCTTCCTAAGGGTATATATGAAAGGAATAATAAGATAGTTAATTATCTAAGTTTTTATTCAAAGGAAAATGAGATATTGATAGATACTGTTGTAGTTGAAGGTTCTTTGAGGCAAAGATTTTTCATTTCTCTTTATCTTAACGACCATAAATTAAAAATATCAATACATGAAGCAACAGACCCAGATCCTACTTATGGTGTACATGAGTCAATAGCTATTATTTTTTATTATTTGTATAAGAGATTTAATGAACTAAAAATTCTACAAAATACATGTAAAAAAGAGATTGTTGAGGAAATTTTAAATCATTAGTTTTAATTGACACTTAATCTTTTCTTTTTTATAATACATTGGTCCTTTAATTTAGCCCAGTGAGGCTAAAAAGGGAGGAAAATTGAAAAAATATATAAATAAAAATGATAATAGAGCGGACATATCCATAAAAAAATGGTTATGTCCGCTTTTTTTATATTTATAAAAGAAAGGGGGTTAAAGGATATCCATGTACTTTCAGGAAAAGGCACGAATAATGGATAAGGAGGCTATTCAAAGAGCTCTTAAAAGAATTGCTCATGAAATCGTAGAAAGGAATAAAGGAGTAGATAACATAGTACTTATTGGGATAAGAAGAAGAGGTGTACCATTAGCTAAAAGATTACAAAAATTTCTCGCTGAGATAGAGGGAAAAGAAGTTCCTGTTGGTAGTTTAGATATTACCTTATATAGGGATGATCTGAACTTAAGATTAGATCAACCCAAGGTAGGTAAAACAGAAATTAATTTTTCCATTGAAGGGAAAGATGTGATTTTAGTGGACGATGTACTTTATACAGGAAGGACGGTAAGATCTGCTTTAGATGCTCTTATGGATATTGGTAGACCAAGGACAGTTCAACTTTCTGTTTTAATTGATAGAGGTCATAGAGAACTTCCTATTAGGGCTGATTATGTTGGAAAAAATGTACCTACATCTCGAAAAGAACAGATTGAGGTCAGATTAGAAGAGATAGATGGAGTAGATGAGGTAATAATTGGAGAATGGAAGGAGGAATAATGATGTGGGATAGAAAAGACTTAATAGGAATTGAAGAGCTTAAAAGGGAGGAAATTGAGCTAATTGTTGAAACTGCTAAATCCATGAAAGATATATTGAATAGAACGATTAAAAAAGTACCAACTTTAAGAGGAAGAACCATATGTACTCTTTTTTACGAACCAAGCACAAGAACTCGTTCCTCTTTTGAACTCGCTGCTAAATATTTAAGTGCTGATACAATAAGTATTGCAACATCTACAAGTAGTATTCAGAAAGGTGAAACTCTTCTTGATACCGTTAAGACTATAGAGGCTATGGGGGTAGAATTATTCGTTATTAGGCATAGTGCCTCTGGAGTACCTCTTTTTATTGCTAAAAATATAAAGTCAAAGGTCATAAATGCAGGAGATGGAATGCATGAACATCCTACCCAGGCTCTCTTAGATGTTTTTACCGTTTATGAAAAAAAGAATAGGCTTGATGGATTAAAGATAGCTATAATTGGGGATGTATTCCATAGTAGAGTGGCAAGATCTAATATATATGCATGGAATAAGTTGGGAAGCTCTGTTATAGTATGTGGTCCTCCTACTTTAATTCCTAAGGATATTCAATATTTAAATGTTAAAGTCACATACAGTTTAGATGAAGCTATTGAAGATGCGGATATTGTATATGTTTTAAGACTTCAGTTAGAAAGACAAAAGAAAGGACTTTTCCCAAGCTTAAGGGAATATCATGCTTTATTTGGAGTTACAGAAGAACGTTTAAGAAAAGCTAAAAAAGATGTTTTAGTCATGCATCCTGGTCCTATGAATAGGGGTGTAGAGATATCCTCAGAAGTTGCTGATAGTACATTATCTTTAATTAATGAACAGGTAACAAATGGTGTAGCTGTGAGAATGGCACTTCTTTACCTTATGTTGGGAGGTAAGTCAGATGAAAATATTAATTAAGAAAGCTATTTTGATACATCCAGATAAAAATAAAGAAGAGATTGGAGATCTATACATAGAGGATGGTTATATTAAAGGTGTTGGAAAAGAACTAAATTTGGAACAAAATGTGGAAATTATAGATGGTAAGAATAAAGTTGTTGTACCTACTTTAGTAGATATGCATGTCCATTTTAGAGACCCGGGTTATGAGTGGAAGGAAACATTGGAGACAGGTTCTATGGCTGCAGTAGCTGGTGGTTTTACTGCTGTGGCTTGTATGCCTAATACAAATCCTCCTATAGATAATAAAATGATTGTAAGGTATATATATGAGAAATCTAATATTATAGGTTTAGCAAGAATATATCCTATTGGAACTATAACTAAAGGGCGAGAAGGCGTAGAAATTTCAGAGATAGGAGATATGTTTTTAGCAGGTGCTAAAGCTTTTTCAGATGATGGAAAATGTGTATTAAATAGTGAAGTATTAAGGTGTGCTTTAGAATATTCAAAAGCCTTTGATGTTCCTATTATAGAACATGCTGAAGATACTAATTTAACCTCTGAAGGCAGTATGAATTGGGGAAAAACTGCTATGGTCCTTGGATTAAAGGGGATGCCTTGGGTAGCAGAGGCAAGTATAGTAGCAAGAGATATTTTTCTTACCTCATTAACAGAGGGGAGATTACATTTAGCCCATATATCCTGCTGGCAGAGTATAGAGATGATTAAATGGGGAAAGGAAAAGGGAATAAATGTAACAT
>JAPYWU010000198.1 GCA_028276205.1 Dictyoglomaceae bacterium
TTTATTCTCATCTATTGTTAACTTTTTTGCTGCATCCAACCATTTATTCCAGTCCCATGTCCAATCAGGATATCTTACCTTGTACTTGTCAAATAGATCTTTGTTGTAATACATTACCCCTCCAAGGTGGATATCCCTTACCATAGCATATTTCTTACCATTCCATTCACATACATCAGGAGTATAGTAATAATTTTTTATATTTATTTCTTTATCCATCCAATCAGTAATATCTAAAAATACACCTTTTGAAGCTAAGTCAATAAAATAGGCTCCGCTTATAAGCATCACATCAGGGGCATTTCCTGCAGCAATCCTATTTTGTAGTTGTTGCCAATAGGCTCCCCAAGCTGCTGATTCCAATCTTACAAAGATCTTATTCTGAGATTGGTTAAAAGCTTCAACTATCTTTTTTTCTGCTTCTATTTCCTTCAGATCTCCCCATCTCATATATAATATCTCTACCTTGCTTTGAGCCCCCAAAGGTACAATTAAAAGGAGAATTATAAGAAGCGTACTTAAGAATCTTAATTTCATTTTTTCTTAACCTCCCCTCTATTTATTTAATACCAGCTTGAAGCATAATACCCTCAATAATGAATTTTTGAGTAAATAA
Organism: Dictyoglomaceae bacterium; assembly: GCA_028276205.1. Classification (GTDB taxonomy): domain Bacteria; phylum Dictyoglomota; class Dictyoglomia; order Dictyoglomales; family Dictyoglomaceae; genus Dictyoglomus. The sequence continues at coordinate 617 of JAPYWU010000198.1, forward strand.
GAATAGGATTAAAATAGGCACAACAGCTATCGTGGCACCTGCCATTATATAATTCCAATATCCAAAACTTTGTCCTTGAAGAAAGGAAAGACCAGCAGTTAAAGTCATTTTGTTAACATCATTAAGATAAATCAAAGGTCCAAGGAAGTAATTCCATTGATTAATAAAGGTTAAAAGTCCAACAGTTACAGTAACAGGCAAAGATAGAGGAACATATACATTTTTAAATATATGCCAGAATGATGCTCCATCAATTTTAGCTGCATCCAAATAAGATTGCGGTATACTCCTATAATACTGTCTCAAAAGAAATATCATATAGGGAGCACCTGTAAAAGTTGGAACCCACAATGGTTTTAATGTATTTATCCAACCTAAATATCTAAAAAGTATATATTGAGGAATCATGGTAGTATGAAAAGGAACCATCATAGTTAAAAGAAGAACAGAGAACCAAAAACCCTTTCCCTTAAAGTTTATAACCGCAAAAGCAAAAGCTATAATAGAAGAAGAAACCAATACACCTATAGTGGACATTACAGAGAGAAACATGGAGTTTTTGAACCATGCCCAAACAGGAGCCATCTGAAAGAGTTCACTATAATTTTCCCAACGAACCTTAGAAGGAAAAAGGGTGGGAGGAAATTTAAATATTTCTCCCCAATCCTTTAAAGAGGTAAAAAACATCCAAAGAAAAGGTAAAAGCATAAGAATACCTAAGGCTATCAGGATCACCATTATTATATAATCAACTAAGGTTGACCTTTTCATCTTCTCTACTCTCCTTCACCATAAAAGACATATTTCTTCTCCAATTTAAACTCTATGTAGGTAACTAAAAGGATAACAGCGGTAAGAACCCATGAAATGGCAGATGCTTTTCCAATTTTAAAGTATTGAAATGCATTTTGGAAAAGATAATAAACAATAGTCAAGCTATGTTCATCAGGTCTTCCATTAGTAGCAATATAGGATATATCAAAAACTTGGAAAGACCATATAAAGGAAGTAACAATAACAAAAAAGGTTGTTGGAGATATAAGTGGTAAGGTAATCTTAAAAAAGACATCCCACTTATTTGCTCCGTCTATCTCTGCAGCCTCATATATTTGGGGATCTATTGCCTGTAAACCTGCTGTAAAAAGCACAATATCATATCCTAAACCTCCCCAAACTGATATAATTATCAAAGATGGAATAATCCAATTTGGATCACCTAACCAATTAGGACCATTTATTAAAAACAATTTTTTAAGAAGAAAATTAACTACACCTACAGTAGGATGTAAAAGCCATACCCAAACAACAGTATTAGCAACCGCAGGAGTGATGGAGGGAAGGAAATATATAGATCTTAAAAATGAAAATATTCCTTTTGGTCTATTCATAAGATAAGCTAATAATAGAGATAGGAATGTCCCTATAGGAACAGAAAAACTAAAAATTAATGTGTTCCTAAAAGATTTCCAAAACATATCATCTTGAAAAAGATTTATAAAATTGCCAAGCCCTATAAATTTAGGAGGAACAATAAGATCCCATTCAGCAAAAGCCAAGAATATAGAGAAAAGTAATGGCCCAAGACCAAAGAAGATCAACCCAAATAACCAAGGGCTTAAAAATATATAACCTACTATATTCTCAATTTTAGACGCTTTTGTATTCTTCATCTTCAAATACCTCACTTATTCAACTTATCCCAGGCTTCTTTTAATATTTTGTTTACCCTTTCCTCTGCTGTCTTGGCTGCCTTCTCTATATCTACCTTCCCTTGCCATGCATACCCTAAGGTGGTCTCTAACATGTTGTTCCACTCAAACCAAGATGGGGTAAACATTAACGACCTTAATTGCCCCTTCTCATATAACTCAAATATCTTTAACGCTGGCTTTATATTCTCCTCATCAAAATATACCCTCGTCTTTGTCTTTAATGCTGGTATGGCCTGATGCTCCTTACCCATTATCTCCTGCCCCTTCGGCCCTACCGCAAACTTTATAAACTCCCATGCCTCCCTTGGATACTTCGTCTTGGAATATATGGCTAAGGATAACTGGTTCGCTGTCATATACCTTCCCGCTGGACCACTTGGTATTGGCGCTATACCCCACCTAAAAGGTAATTTCTTGTATCCCACTATAAAGGACGTGAGCCCTGTAGTCATCGCAAAATTCCCTGTCATAAATGGGTCCGCTAATCCTTGCATAAAACTCTCCGATGGACATACCTTGTATTTATACCTTATATCATACATGAACTTTAATCCTTCCAAGGATTTGAGATTTGAGTATATTACACATGTCTTCTTATCCTTTGTTAATATCTCCCCTCCTGCACTCCATATGATGGGATAAAGTCCTCCTTCACCCCATGTTGGTATGTACAGACCCCAAATTTCTGGAACCCCATCTTTATTCTCATCTATTGTTAACTTTTTTGCTGCATCCAACCATTTATTCCAGTCCCATGTCCAATCAGGATATCTTACCTTGTACTTGTCAAATAGATCTTTG
>JAPYWU010000199.1 GCA_028276205.1 Dictyoglomaceae bacterium
TTCTTTTATAAAGTAATAAAAAAGGGTTTTATTTTCTCTACTTATACATATATAATATAAAGTTAGCTTACTAAATAATAAACTTATAAGGGTGTAATAAAATATGGGTAGATTAAAAAAATATATTAAGAATAACTTACACTTTTTCCTATCTGCTATATTTTGTGCTATTTTTGCCCTATCTCTTGATATGTTCAATCCTAAAATTGTAGGAGAGATTATAGATAAAGTAATCATAGGCAAGAATATAAATCTTTTATCAAGATTACTTCTTTTCCTTGCAATTATATCTATATCCAGGGTTTTTCTTGGATATTTTAAAGAATATTTTATGGATTTAGGAGGATCAAGACTTGCCTATGAGTTAAGGAAGGATCTTTTTGAACATCTTCAAACCTTACCTTTTTCTTTTTTTGATGGCATAAATACTGGTGAGCTCATGTCAAGAATTAGAGAAGATATTGAAAATGTTTGGTTCACTTTTGGGTTTGGACTGGTCTTTTTTATTGAACAACTTTTTTATTTTATAATTGCCAGTATAATTCTTTTCTCTATAGAAACCAGACTAACCCTAATAGTGCTACTTGTTATTCCTTTTATTGGATATACAGCTTATAAACTTGAAAAAGAAAATGATGAGATATATGGAGAGATATCAGATCAAGGGGTTAGAATGAATACTACTGCTCAAGAGGATATTGCTGGAATAAGAGTTGTAAAGTCCTTTGGTAGGGAGAAATATGAGATAGAGAAGTTCTTTAAAGAAAATATGAGAAATTATGAGTTAAATGTAAAACAGGCTAAAATCTTTGCAAAGTATTTTCCTTGGATGGAGTTTTTAACTAATTTTTCCATTGCTTTATCCATTACAATTGGGGGACTTATGGTTATCGGTGAAAAGATGTCTATTGGTACTTTAGTAGCATATTCAGGTTATGTGTCTATGATTGTATGGCCTGTGAGATTAGGGGGATGGATTGTTAACATGTTAGCTCAATGTGTGGCTTCTTTAAAGAAAATAGATAGATTGTTTAAAGAAAAATCGGAAACACCTTACATAGGGGAAAGAATAGAGATTAAGGAAGTAAAGGGAGAGATAGAATTTAGAAATGTCTCTTTTAAATATAAAGATGAGTATGTATTAAAGAATATTAGTTTTCATATAAAGCCTGGGGAGACACTTGGTATTATGGGAGTAACAGGTTCAGGAAAAACTACCCTTGTAAATTTATTGGGAAGATACTATGAGCCTTGGGAAGGTGAAATATTAATAGATGGGATTGATATAAGAAAAATTGATTTAAAAATTTTAAGAGAAAATCTTTCCTATGTTCCTCAAGATGTATTTCTTTTCTCGGATACTGTAAGGGAAAATATAAAACTTGGAAAGGATATAGATGATGAAAAAATAATTCAGGCTTTAAAGGATACAAGATCCTATCACTTTGTAATGAGGCTTCCAGAAAAACTTGATACTATCATAGGAGAAAGAGGACTTGGGCTTTCTGGGGGACAAAAGCAAAGGCTTACTATAGCTCGAGCCTTGGTAAGACCTGCAAAGATTCTGATTCTTGATGATCCTACCTCTGCCCTTGATTTAGAAACAGAGCTTTACATTCAAAAATCCTTAGAGAAATATAAGGGAATAACAAAAATTATTATTGCTCATAGGGTTTCTGCTGTGAAGAATGCAAATGAAATAATAGTTCTTGAAAAAGGAGAGATTATAGAGAGAGGAACCCATGAAGAGCTTCTAAGGAAAAGGGGTAGATATCATGAGATTTATCAAGAACAATATGGAAAATTTGCCTTTATGGAGGAGGAATTAGTTTAAAAATGCCCTATGCATTAAGAGAGGACGAAAAATTAGAAGAGAAGGTAAGTTTAGATATCCTAAAAAGGCTTTTTAAATATTTGAAGCCATTTAAAAAGGAAGTATTTATTGTATTATTTTTTATTTTTGTAGTCATGGTAGTAGATCTACTAAACCCTTATTTTATGAAATTTGCTATTGATAAATTTATAAAGAACAAAGATGGCAATGGATTAATTCTTGTAGGTATGTTAATGGTTATATTAAATCTTATATCTATGATATCTACAAAAAAGAGAACCCAAAGAATGGCAAAGATTACTCATGGAATATTATTAAACATTAGACAGGATTTGTATAATCATATCCAGCAACTCTCCTTTACCTTTTTTGATGAAAGGCCTGTTGGAAAAATCTTGGCAAGAATAATAAGTGATGTAAATTCATTGGCTAATCTTTTTAATATGAGTATTACCAACCTTATACCTGATTCTGTTACTATAATTGCTACCCTATTGATAATGTTTTACCTAAATGCAAAACTTGCTTTATATGCTATGTCCACATTACCTCTTTTATTTATTGTTCTCTTTTCAATACAAACCATAAGCAGAAAAAGGTGGCAAATAGTTAGGAAAAAGGGATCTACTCTTAATGCTTTTACTCATGAAAATTTTTCTGGGATAAGAGTTGTTAAATATTTTACAGCAGAAAAATATAGAGCAAATATATTTTCCGAGCTTGCATGGGATGTAAGGCAGGCTTTTGTTAGAGCGGTAAGAATAAATGATTTATTTTGGCCTATGGTAGAGTTTTCTTGGGGTATAGGTACTGTTATTACCTTCTATTTTGGAGTAAGGATGATTAACTCTGGAGATATATCTGTGGGACTTCTTATTGCCTTTACAAGTTATATAAGTATGTTCTGGAGGCCAATAATGAACCTTTCTAATTTATATAACAATTTAGTTATAGGAATGGCAAGTGCGGAGAGAATATTTGAAATAATGGATATAAAGCCAAATATAAAAGAGGAAGAAGAGGCAATTGATATGGACATTAAGGGAGAAATAGAGTTTAGAAATGTATCCTTCTCTTATGATGGAAAGAGGAAAGTATTAGATAAAGTGAGTTTTAAAATAAATCCTGGAGAAAAAGTGGCTCTTGTTGGACATACAGGAGCAGGTAAAAGCACTATTGTTAATCTATTATGTAGATTTTATGATCCACAAGAAGGCGAGATTCTTATTGATGGAATAAATATTAAAAAGATAAAATTAGAAAGTTTAAGAAGACAGATTGCGGTAATGTTTC
>JAPYWU010000200.1 GCA_028276205.1 Dictyoglomaceae bacterium
TATGAGATTATATCATAAACCTAACAAGACTAATTTTAATAAAAGTTTAAAGTTATGAAAGTTTACTCCAATCACAAAATTCCCATAAAAAGGTTTTAATAATCCAAATTAGAGAAAGTCTATTATTTTTTTCATCCTCATTTGGAGACATCACTAAAACATTGTCAAAAAATCCTTCTATGTCATTAGCAAAAGTAGTTAATAGCTCATGTTTAAAAAGATTCAGATAATCACCTTTTTCTAAATCTTTTTCTAAATCACTTTTTATTTTAATAAAATCCTCATATAACTTTTTCTCATAATCTGAGACAAAAATTTCTGGTTTGACCTCTTTTAAAGTAAATTCCTTTGGTAAAATCCTATAAAGTCTATTAAAAGCCTTAATCACACTATTAAATTTTGGATCCTTTTTTATTTCAATAACAAAAGCAATTCTTCTTTTTGTTTTCCATATTGGGTCAAAATCCAAGCTCAAAACACTTTCCACCACATCAAGAGGATAGATATCTAATAAAATATTTCTTAGTCTTTGACCTATAAAATTAAAACCCTGATAAAGTCTATCATTATCCTCTCCAAAACCATACACTTTCCAAGCATAATCAAGAAGCTCCTTTATACTAAGCCTAATATCACTTTCTAGAAATATTTTCAGAAGACCTCCTGTAATTCTTCTTAGTCCAATAGGATCTTCGGATCCAGTAGGGAAAAGACCTAAAAAGAAATATCCAGCAAGACTATCTATTCTATCTGCAATTCCCAAGAGAGATGCTAAATAATGAGATGGTATCCTATCGTCTAAGGTTCTTGGATAGATATACTCACCGATTATTTGAGGAATAGGTTCTTTTTCTCCTGAAATTTTTGCATAGATACTTCCCATAGTACCATGTAGTTCAGGATACTCACTAACCATTAAAGTTCCCAGATCTGCTTTATATAAATCAACACTTCTTTCCAATATTTTTGTTTCATCTTTAGAAAGAGACAAAATTCTCGAAGTTTCATGTATAATTTTCCTTACTCTTTCTACTTTATCTTTAATAGTACCAAGCTTTTCTTGGAAAATAATACCTTCTAATTTTGATGTATAACTTTCCAATGGATGCTTAATATCCTCATTAAAGTAATATTCCGCATCAGCAAGTCTTGCTTTCAAGACTCTTTCATTACCCTCTATTACAATATCTGCATAATCTTTTGTCCCATTTCTAATTACTATAAATTTGTTAACTAAATTGCCATCCCTATTTCTTAATGGAAAATATCTTTGCTTCTTTTCTAATGTCACCTTCAAAACTACATCTGGTAATTTTAAGTACCTTTCATCAAAGTGTCCCAATAAAGCAGTAGGATATTCTACTAAAAAATTAACCTCATCTAAAAGCTCTGCATCATAATCTAATATGAGAGAATTTGATTCAGCTATTTCTTTTATTTGTTTTAAAATATGATTTTTTCTTTCTATATGATCAACAATTACAAAATTTTCTCTTAAGATGTCTAAATATTCTGTTGCATTATTAACTTCTATAAAAGATCTTAAATAAAATCTTGGGGGCCTTGTATATTTAGAAGAATTTACCCCTGCTACACTTATAGGAACTAATTCATCTCCATAAAGAGATAGAATCCAGCGTATGGGTCTTCCAAAAGTAAAATTAATATTGCCCCATTTCATCATCTTTGGAAATCTTAAACTTTTAAGTAGATCTACTACAAAATTTGGAATAATTTCTATTGTTGGTCTTCCTTCTCTTACCCTTTTCAAAAAAACATATCTTCCTTTTTGAGTATCTTTTATTATTAAATCTTTTAAATCTGCCTTATTTTGCTCAGCGAATTTTTTAGCAACTTCTGTCCATTCCCCATCTTTATAGGCTACATGGGCTGCAGGTCCCCTTATTTCTTCTTCTTGAGACTCCTGATAATCCTTTAATTTTTCCACATATATAACTAACCTTCTTGGAGTTGCCCAAACCTTTAAACTACTATATGTCAAATAATTTTTTTCAAAATAATCAACAGAAAAATCTTTTATTTGATTAATTGCTGGCTCTAAAAAACTTGCTGGCATTTCTTCTGTACCTATTTCAACTAAAAGATCTCTTTCCAAGATTTTATTCCCCCTTTCTCCATGCCTTATTTAGAAGAGGATATCCTAAAGCTTCTCTACTTTTTAAATAGTTTTCAGCAGCCTTTGATGCCAATTTCCTAATTCTTGATATATATTGTGTTCTTTGTACTACGCTTATAGCACCTCTTGCATCTAATAAATTAAATGTATGAGAACATTTTAAAACATAATCATAAGCAGGAAAAGTTAAACCATTTTCTAATAATCTTTCTGCCTCTTTTTCATATTCATTAAATAATAATCTCAACCTATCAACATCAGCTAACTCAAAATTATATTTACAATGCTCTATTTCCCCCTGTAGGTGCACATCACCATAAGTTACATTGTCTTGCCATTTTATATCTTTGAAATCATCAACTCCCTGTATGTACATAGCAATTCTTTCGAGACCATAGGTTATTTCAGCAGATATAGGAAACAAATCAAATCCACCACACTGCTGAAAATATGTAAATTGAGTGATCTCCATTCCATCTAACCAAACTTCCCAACCTATACCCCATGCTCCTAAGGTAGGAGATTCCCAGTTATCTTCAACAAATCTTATATCATGCTTTTCTATTTCAATACCCAAATATCTTAAACTCTCAATATAGATTTCTTGGACATTATCAGGAGAAGGCTTAAGGATTACTTGATACTGATAATAGTGTTGAAGACGATTAGGATTTTCTCCATATCTCCCATCGGTAGGTCTTCTTGAGGGTTCCACATATGCAACATACCAGGGTTCTGGACCTAATACCCTAAAAAAAGTAGCAGGGTTCATAGTACCAGCTCCAACTTCTATATCATATGGTTGTTGAATTATACATCCTTGTTTATGCCAAAACTCATCGAGTTTAGAAATAATCTCCTGAAAAAGCATTTTCTATACCTCCTGTTCTATCCTTTTTATCAAAATAGGCATCAAATTTTTTATTTCTTCAAAATCCACAATTCTATTAGGTTCAACTATATATTTAAAATCAT
>JAPYWU010000015.1 GCA_028276205.1 Dictyoglomaceae bacterium
AGCTACAAGATCAGCTCCAAAAGGTACTTCAAAAACCTTTGCAAAACCTAACATCTTTAAAAATGAACTTACCCTTCCTGCCACAAAGAGATCTTTTTCCATTCCAAATTCCTCTTGAATGGCTGTTCTAACAGCAGGTGCTATCATACCAATTACAACTTTATCCTTCTTCTTTAAGGCATTATAAACCTTATCTATATCGTTTCTTACATAAAGAGCTCCTGTAGGACAATATGCAACACATTGACCACAATAAACACATTCCACATCTGCTAAACTATGTTCAAAGGCTGGAGTAACTTTTGATGCAAAACCTCTTCCCGCAATATCTATGGCAGCTACTCCCTGAAGTTCTTCACAAACTCTAACACAGTCTCCACAAAGTATACATTTTGTATTATCTCTTACTACAGGAGAGAGCTTATCTATACCACCATCTTTTCTTACACTATCAAATCTTATTTCTCTTATGCCAAAAGCTTCTGCATATTCTTGAAGCTTACAGCTTCCATTTCTTTCACATGTGGTACAATCTCTATTATGGGATGCCAAAAGAAGTTCTAATATACCTTTTCTTATCTCATATATTTCAGGAGTATTTGTTCTAATTATCATTCCTTCTTCCGGTTTTAAGTTACAAGAAGTAACAATATTTTTTCCATTTACTTCTACTAAGCAAAGTCTGCAGGCTCCATAAATAGATGCTTCTGATAAGTAACATAGATTAGGTATCTCAATTCCTACCTTCTTTAGAGCCTCAAGAAGGTTTCTCTCATTATCTCCTATTATTACTTCTCTTCCATCCACATATATCTTCATAATTATCTGCCTCCTTATCTGATCTCTATAGCTTTAAATTTACATTTTTCAAAGCAAAGTCCACATTTTACACATTTATCTTGATCAATAGTATAAGGCTTTCCTCTCTCTCCAGTGATAGCTCCCTGTGGACAAGATCTGGCACAAAGTCCACAACCCTTACAAAGTTCTGGATTAATAACATATTTCTTAAGGGCAGTACACATTCCACTGGGACATATCCCTTCAATGTGGGAAACATATTCATCTCTAAATAACCTCAAAGTACTTAGGATTGGGTTTGGAGCAGTCTGCCCAAGTCCACATGCAGAGGCTGTCTTTATAAGATTGGCAAGAAATTCTAAATTTTCTAAATCTTGCCATGTTCCCTTTCCTTGAGTAAACCTTTCAAGTATTCTATATGCTTGCATTAATCCTTCTCTACATGGAATACATTTTCCACAAGATTCTCTCTTTGTAAAATCAAGGAAAAATCTTGCTACTTCTACCATACATGCCTTTTTAGAAAGTACCACAATTCCACCAGAACCTACCATAGCACCAGCAGATTTTAAAGAATCATAATCTAAAGGAAGATCTAAATAAGCATCTGAAAGACAAGCTCCAGATGGCCCTCCTATTTGTACTGCCTTGAACTCTTCACCATCGGATAATCCTCCACATATATCAAAAAGAATCTGCCTTAATGTAGTGCCGAATTCCACCTCAATAATACCAGTAAGTTTCACAGGGCCCGTTACAGAGAACATTTTAGTTCCGGGAGAATTAGGCACTCCTCTCTTTCTGTAATTTTCCACTCCGTCTCTTATAATCTTTGGTACATTAGCATATGTTTCTACATTGTTAATAAGAGTAGGATATCCCCAAAGCCCTGCTTGAGCGGGATATGGAGGTCTTGGTCTTGGTACTCCTCTTTTTCCTTCGATAGATGCTAATAGAGCTGTCTCTTCTCCACATACAAAAGCTCCAGCCCCTTCTTTTATCTCTATATCAAAGGAAAAACCAGTACCAAGAATATTCTCTCCAATTAACCCCAACTTCTTAGCATCCTCTATTGCCTTCCTAAACATAGAAACCGCCACTGGGTATTCCGCTCTAATATAGGCATAACCTTTTTGAGCACCTATAGTGTATGCTGCAATAAGCATTCCTTCTAACACTGCATGAGGATCTCTTTCAAGTAAAGTTCTATTCATGAATGCACCTGGATCTCCCTCATCTCCATTACATACTACAAATTTTTTATCTCCCATACTATTTTTTGTTATTTCCCATTTAATCCCAGTAGGGAAACCTGCTCCCCCTCTTCCACGAAGACCAGAATCCTTGATCATTTGCACTACTTTATCTGGATTACCTTCTTTTAATACTTTTAAGAAAGATAGATATCCACCTCTACCCATATAGTCATTTATGCTATCGCATTCACACTTTCCTATTTCTTCCATAATATAGAATGACTGAGCTTTGAAAAATTTTGCATCCTCAAGTCTAAGTACTTTTTCAGAAGTAGCAGGATCGGTAAAAAGAAGTCTTTCAACTGGCCTACCATTTAATATGGTTTCCTCAAATATTTCTTTTACATCTTCTGGTGTTACCTTGGAATAAAAATATCCATATGGCATCACAATTACCCAAGGCCCATCAGAACATCTTCCACAACATCCTGTTCTTCTAACATAGGATTCATCTTCCTCCAATTTTTGGAGTTTGGCATTAATATTATTCTTTTCAAAAAGTTCTTTTAAAGCAGAGAAAACTTTTAAAGAACCTTTTGCAGCACAACCTGTACCCACACATACATACACATTGAGACTTTCTAATCTTTTCTTTCTTTCTACTTTTTGCTGTTCAATATAGTTTAAAGCTTCATCAATTGTCCTAAGCATTTTCCCTCTCCCTTTCTTTTAAATTTCTTATTATCTCTTTAACTTTTTCAGGGGAAAGATTTCCAAAAACTTCTTCATTAATAACCATGACAGGAGCAAGAGCACATGCACCTAAGCATCCTACCTGATCAAGACTAAACAAAAGATCTTCTGTAACTTCTCCAGGCCCTATACCTATCTCTTGTTTTATTGCTTCTATCAATGGGGTGGAACCTGCCATATGACATGCTGTACCATCACACACTAAGATGGTATATTTACCTTTTGGTTTTAAGGAGAATTGGGAATAAAAAGTAGCAACACCATATATTTTTGCAGGTGGTATATCAAGGGCTACTCCAATATAATTGACTATATCCTCTGGTATATATCTGTATTCTTTTTGTACATCTAAAAGAATTTTTATAAGATTGTCTTTACGATACTCATGCTTTTTAAGTATTTCCTCTACCTTTGCAAAATTTCTTTTTAGTTTCATAAAAACCCTCCTAATTAGTAGTATTCAATACTTATAATCTTTCCTTTGCTTTGCAAAATTCCTGCTATATCTTGAACAACTCTAACTTTTAATGATAAGTCATAGCTAAATAAAGGATTTTGATAAGCAGGATTTATAGCTCCTCCCACTAAAAAATGTACACTATCAGCTTTTTCTAATAAATCTAAAATTAGACTGGCACCATAGCCTACATATCTAATCTGTCCCGATAGATATCTAAAAACTTGCGTCAAAGTAATAATACCCTCTGTAACAAGATCAACCCCTTCCATATAACCTATAGGAGGAGAATTCTCAGATATGGTTTTTAAATCCAGTTTCACCTCCTTACCAGTAATTTTGCTAACCACTTGAGCAGTAGTACCTCCACATATAATCTTCTTTCCTTGTAAGCTTAAAAATCTTTCTACTACCTCTTTATCACGATTAGGGTTAGATGGAGGACCCACCATAATATTTACTTTATTAAATACTCTAAAATGTAAGGCTGACACTAAAGCATCATCACCCTTTATTCCTTTATCTAATCTCTTGGCTTTATCTATAAGATGATCAACTATTTCTTTGGGAGACAATTTATAGTGCATCAGATTTAAGATTTCCCGCTTTATATTTTCAATTCCAAAACCTAAAGGATATAATTTGGTACCTAATCCAGCCTGTGAAACACCATCTGTCATAATAAATAGGACATCTCCCTCTTGCGGATGAAGGATACTTTCAAATATTTCTCTTCCCTCAATCAAAACCTTCTTTTTAGAAAGCTCAAAGAAAATACCATTTCTAACAAAAAGTACCACAGGAAATTCATATTCAGCTATATAGAGTTGATTAGTATCAGCTCTATACAATACACTGCAAAAATTGGCATAGCTTATTCCTCTGACTTTACATTTGGGAAGTGTTGCCAAAATACTTCTCATAACATCTTCCAATCCCATGTCATTAAAAAGCATAGTTGTAGCCATTGAAGCAGTTAATGTAGAAAGAATACTTGCCTTTATTCCACTACCAAGACCATCAGAAACAGTAACAGCTACCCTATCCTCACCTTTTTTTATTTTTATAGTGTCCCCACAAACCTCTTCTCCTTCTTTATTTTTAAAGGCATAAGAAATATCACAGGTCAGCATTTTCTTTCTTCAAAAACTCCTTAAATTTAGCAAAATAACTTTTAGTTTCTGCTATAGATTCACCAAGAAGACTGGCAATTTCTTGGGCAAGAAGCATTTGCCTGTTAATTACTTCTTCGATTTTTTCCATACTTTCTTTTCTAAGAAGGTTTAATTCTTCTTCCTTTTCCTTTTCACCTGTAATATCAATAAGTAAAGCTACCTTTCCTGATTGATCAGGAAGGGCAAAAGTTTTTATAAAGAAAATATATCTCTTATCGTCAATTGATATTTCTAATGGATTTTTACCTGATTCAATCTCCTCAATGATATAATCTAAAAGAGGTGATTTATCCTCAAAGAATTTTTCCCCGAAGGGATTTAGATAAAGTAAATTGTTATCCTTATAAATAATTACAATACTTGGAAAATTTTCTATAATGGCATTACTTACAGAGCTTACTTTATCTAAAAGGTAAGTAATGCACATCTCCTTTTCTGCTTTCCCCAAAATAACTGCTATTGCCTTATCTCTACATGTAGCATATCCACAAGCCCCACAATTAAGTTCCTTCTTAGGATTATCCTTTCCCATCTCTCTTAAAACTGCCTTTATCTTTTCCTCAGGAATATCTATAACCTTCTTTTGAGGTTCAAACCTTCTTCTTATATTTAGGTCTACATTTTCACAATTGATTACTTCTCCCTCTAAGCTTTTCATTCTCTCAGTATAAGATATGATCCTTCTCCTCTTTTCCAAAAGAGTTAGATCTTTCCTAATAGCAGGTCCATTTATACATCCCCCAAAACAAGCTGATGCTTCTATAAAAAATCCTTCTCCATAAGTATGAATGTTCTCAAAAATCTTAATAATGTTATCTACTCCTTCAACCACTAAATGATTCTCCCAATTACCATCAAGAGTTGAATTAATACCTCCACTTATTGGATATATTCGGGCTCTTTTAGGAAATGGTGCATTGGGAAAAGATTCTTCAAAGGAATCTACATCAATATTATTTTTCTTGATAAAATTATCTAATTCCTCAAAGGTTAGTATAAGATCCACATAATTTTCTCCATCTTTCTTTTTTGCTACACAAGGCCCCAAATATATTACAGGAAAATCACCAAAATACTTTTTCATATATAGAGCATGTACATTCATGGGAGATAAAAAGGGTAAAAGATAAGGTATAACCTCAGGATAATATTTCTCTACCAATTCATATACTACAGGACAAGCTGTACTTATAGAAGTTTTACCTTTTCTTAAATTGACATAGTTTTTATAGTGAAAGGAAACTATATCTGCTCCTAAGGAAGTCTCCTGTATATATGTTGCCCCTAATTTTCTTAAAAGGGTAATAACTTTAAATGGTTGGTCAAAATGGGCAAAGAAGGATGGAGCTATAGATACAAGGAAAGGTCTGTCAATATATTTTGAAAAATCTTCTATATCAGTTCTATATACCCTTGCATGCTGTGGACAAATTTCAATACATGTACCACAGTATACGCAATCATCATCTATAACTGATGATTTACCTTTATTAAACCTTATGGCTTTTACAGGACAATTTCTAAGGCATTTATAACAATATTGACAATTAATCTCTTGTGTTATGATAAGCTTATCCATATTCTACTCCTATATTGTTCTTTTTTTAACGTTATCTTTTTCACGATACATTTTATAAAGTTCAAAAATCCATGTCAAATTAAAAAAATATTAAGAGCTTTTAATTGTTATTAGTTACACTTTAAATTTTTCAAATAACTTAATTAATAAACAGCTTGATAGAAGAAGAGAAAAGTATTATACTATTTACAAATCAAAGGGTAAAAAGGAAAGGGAGGTGTTAAAGTAAAGAGGAATTTTTATTTTTTAAAATTCTTTTGTAACCTTTTACATTTTTTAAAAGGGGGTTTATATTATGAAAAAATTTTATGCATTATTGCTGATCCTAATCTTTACTTTATTTGTTGCTGGCTGTGCAGGTGCTCCAACAACATCAAAAGAGACTCAACAAGCAGTTACTGAAGTAAAAACTCCAGAAGGTACCGCAAAAGTTGTAAATGTAACAAAATTAGGCGTATTTGATGAACCTATCACATTTTCTACACCATCTAATTGGTATCTTGTGGCACAAGGAACAGCAGAGTTAGAAGAATATGGCGCTAAAAATGGAGTATTCTATGTAAAGATTAAGAATCCTGGCGATGCTTTCTGGCATATACAATTTGGAACTCATGTACCCCTTTCTGCTAATAAGAAGTATAAACTTAGTTTTGAGGCAAAAGCTGATGCCCCAAGAGATTTACAAGTAAGAGCTATTCAAGATCAAACTTGGGAAATAGTAGAGCAAAAAGTTTTTGATCTTACTACTGAGATGCAAAAATTTGAATGGGAATTTACACCTAAGAAAGATGCCCATATAATTGTTTTTGACATGGGAAAGATAAGTGAAAAAAGTATTGCAACTACAATTTATCTTGACAATGTAGAGTTAGAAGAAAATTAAAAATAAAATGGGGAGGGAATTAGCTTCCCTCCCCATCTTTTATCCCTTCAATATTTCATCTATTTTTCTTAATTCATCCTCAGAAAAATCTAAATTCTTTATAGCATTAACATTTTCTTCTATTTGAGATGGTTTACTTGCACCTATAATAACAGAAGCCACCACCTTATTTCTTAAAACCCACGCTAAGGCAAGTTGTGCTACACTTTGTCCTCTTTCTTTGGCTATTTCTGAAAACTTTTTAACTTTTTCTATTTTTTCTGGAGTAATATCACTCTCCTTTAAAAATACACCCGACCTTTTAACCCTTGAATCCTCAGGAATACCTCCTAAATACTTTTCAGTAAGAAGTCCTTGGGCTAATGGAGAAAAAATAGTAGCCCCTATTCCTAATTCTTCCATTACAGGGAACAATTTTTCTTCTGGATATCTAAAGAACATGTTATACAAAATCTGATTCACAATTATTTTTACTCCCATTCTTGAAAGAGCTTCATAAGCTAATTTTGTTTCTTCAGGTCCATAATTTGATATACCTACGTAAAGAGCTTTACCCTGCCTTACAATTTGATAAAGGGCTTCCATAGTCTCTTCTATAGGTGTCTCTGGATCTGGCCTATGATGATAAAAAATATCCACATAATCTAAATTCATTCTCTTTAAACTTTGATCAAGACTTGCTATAAGATACTTTTTACTTCCCCAATCTCCATATGGTCCATCCCACATCTTATAGCCAGCCTTTGTAGAAATCACAATTTCATCTCTATAACTTTTTAGATCAATTTTTAAAATTCTCCCAAAATTTTCTTCTGCAGATCCAGGAGGTGGCCCATAGTTATTAGCAAGATCAAAATGAGTAATTCCAAGATCAAAAGCCCTCTTTACCATCTCTCTCATATTTTCAAAATAGTCATTATAACCAAAATTATGCCAGAAACCCAAGGATATCACAGGTAATTTTAAACCACTCTTTCCACACCTTCTATAAATCATATTTTCATATCTATTTGGATTTGCCAAATAAATCATAAAAAATACCTCCCTTAAAATATTATTCTTTTATAGCCACACTAACATTATCAAAAAGAACAGAGGGAAAAACTCCCATGTTATATACGTATGCCCTATTTTCTATACCTACCACATTTTTCATAACCTCATAAATATTTCCAGCCACCATGGAATCTTTCACATGTCCCACAATCTCTCCCTTTTCTACATATAATCCAGGAGAAAGTCCAATAGAGAAATCTCCATTAGGTATATTTCCACTATGAGCCCCTAAAGCTCCTGCCACAATAATACCTTTATCTATTAATTTAATGAGATCATAAAAGTTCTTATCTCCTGTTTGCATATAGAGATGTTCTAAAGAAGGTGAAGGTCTTACTCTTATACTTTCTTGCCCCCAATCCCCAACTCTGTAGCCATGTCCTGTAGAATTAGTAGCCATCTTTCCAGCATAATAAAGATCATAATAAAAGTTCTTTAGTATCCCCTTTTCTACTATAGGTAATAATTTACATTCTACGCCTTCATCGTCAAAGCTTCTTGCATTTGGTAAATTATCATTCAATGGATCATCATAGATGGTTATTGAGGTATCAAAGATTTTCTCCCCAAGTTTTCCTAATAAAGGGGTAGTCTTTTCATAGACATTTTTACCATTGGTAGCAAAAATTAGTCTCCATATTAGTACATACATGGTGCTTGGCAAGAATAATACCTTCATTTTCCCGCCCTTTGGTTTTACCTCTTTTTTAGAATTATTGTACAAAAAGGTAATATAATCAATATCTTCTTGAGAAAATTCTTTAAACTTCTTATCTAACACTAACCTAAATATGGCAGAATATGAACCTGGATACATAGCTTCTGCATGAGAATAATATACAGAAGTTTTAACAGAATAATCTACTCCTTTACTATTTAATATCCTTAAATTTGTGACTGCTTTATGAAGACCTACATTTATTTGAGTACCTGTCTTCTGAGATAAAATCTCAGAAATTCTTTTTCCTTCTTCCACCATCTGAGTATTTGTAAGATTTTCTATCTCTAGGTCATAAGTATCCAAAATTTTAATATCTTTTCTTTCTGGAAAACTGAACTCTACTTTTACATCCCCCTTTAAAGAGTGGATGGCATTTTGAATAAGGATTTCTGGATCTATGAGGTTTTTTGTATAGGAAAAACCCAATTTCCCATCTTTTATAATTCTAAGAGAAATTCCTGACTGTATACTACTTTCTATATCTTTTAAACTTCCATTTTCAAAAGATATATTTGAAACAGAATAATCTATCTGATAAATCTCCACCTCATCTGTATATTTTTTAGCCATATCTATCAATTTATCTAACATTTTATACACCTCCTATGACCACATTCTTAACAAGAATATGGGGACCACCATGACAAGATCTTATATTTAGCTGGCCTTTCCCACATCCTCCAACTTCTCCCAGCTCAAAATCATTACCCACTCCCACAATGTCTTTTAAGGTTTGATATAGATTACCTGAGATATTAATATCTCTTATCATCTTTCCTATCTTTCCATTTTTCACTTCAAAACCATACTGAGCTCCAAAAGTAAAGTTTTCTCCAGAAGTTTGCCCACCCTTTGCATCTAATATATAAAGGCCATTTCCTAACTTTTCCAATAGTTCCTCAAAGGTCATATCCTTAGGCTCTATAAATATATTCCCCATCCTTACAATAGGAGCATATCTATAATCTTCTGCCACACAATGTCCTGTCACAGGTTCACCAAATTCAGCGGAAGTCCTTCTTGAATGGAGTCTTCCAGAAAGAACACCATCTTTCAAAAGATAGGTTCTTCTTGCCCTTACTCCCTCATCATCATATTTATAAAAACCCAGTTGTCCTGGCATAGTAGGATCATCAATTATGGTCAAGATATCATTCCCAAGCTCAGCTCCAATCTTCATTTTTTCTCTCATAGATGGATTATCCTCTATAAGATCTGCTTCTGAAAAATGGCCAAAAGCTTCATGAGTAAAAACTCCTGCCATATCAGGATTAAGAATCACATTGTATACGCCTGCTTTTACTGGCTCTGCTTTTAAAAGATCAAGTACAATCTTTATCTTCTTTTCAAAAACATCCTCCCTATTTTTTAGCTTATGAAATCCTGTACTTCCACCTATTCCTACCCTTACATTTTGTACAAGAGACCCTTCAAAACTTATCAGGGAACCTCTTATTTCACATGTAATAAGATCTTCTCTTATTTCTGTACCCTCAGAGCTAACAAAATATTTCTCCCTTATTACCTCCCAATAATGAAGATTGGTGGTTATATTTTCAAACCTCAAAGGAATTTTATTATAGTACTTTAAAAGTTCTAATTTTTCATCTATAGTGATCTTTCTTGGATCTTCATTAAGAGGTGGAATAAAAATATCTTTGACTACTTCAACCTCTGCCAATTTAACCTTTTTCTTTGAATTCTTGGAAATTAAAATAGCATTCTCTAAGGCAATTTTTAAAGCTTTGTCAGCATCCTCTAACTTTGTAAAAGCAATAGAGGAAAATCCTCCATCTTTCAATACTCTTACTACATAACCATCTCCAGAATTCTCTCCAAGTTGATATATTTCTCTCTTATTCATAACAATCTTTGTTTCCCACATCTTCTCATATCTTATATCCACATAATCCGCTGGAACTTTTGAAATAATCCCCCTTAGTACATCAAACATTCACTTTTTCCCTCCTTTACTTCTTTTCCACTTTTCATATCTTTAAGTATATACCATATTTACAAAAAAGTGATCTAAATCACATTCATTTTTAATCATAATTGTTATAATATTAAAAAAGAGAAAGGGGGAATAAGAATATGAAAAAATTGATTTTCATATCCCTTTTAATCCCTTTAATTACAATTTCTATTTTTGCTCAAACAAGCCGAACTCCTTTGAATTTTACTAAAATCCCTTCATGGGTTAAACCGGGCATAACCCTTGTATATCAAATTCAAATTGGCACTGGAACCAGAATGGGAGAAGATTTTTCAGGGGCTTCTGCTCAAGGGTATCAAATTTATGCTGTTACTAATATCGATAAATCATATGTTTATGGTATAAGCCTACTAATCGTCCAAAGTATATCCTCGGGCTATCCATCCCTTAGTCTAACAGTAGATATATTAAATGGTAAAATTTTTCTTGATCCCAAAGAAGTCCAAGATTATGTAAAAAAAGCAAAAACAGCTGGCCTTCCCCCTGGGCTAAAATACGAATTTGGTCCCTATGGGGATAAGCTATATTATTTTCTTATAGAATCATCAGACTACCAATCTATGGAAAGATCACTAACCTTTTTTGACGATAAAGGAATGGTACAAAAATCCTCTATATTAGAAAAACAAGGATTAAACTCTTCAACTGCTGGTGAAATGCAGTTAGTAGGAGTATATAATTTAAATATGCCCAATATCACTACACCTCCCCAAGCAGTCAAGTTATCTCCAACTTATCAATTTTATTCATCTGTAAGTTTATTTCAGGGATATACGGGAATGAGTGCACCCCATGGAATGGGAAGATATTCAGTAGCATCATCATTGGGAACTGCCTTTATAATTGATATTCAAGGGCAAGTAAGGAAACAAGCCTTAGGAAACTTTTACTTAGGACCATACTATATACATCCTCTTCTTCTTAAACAAAATTCAATTATTAGTATCCCTCAAATAGGTTTTTCTTGGAATGTGGTTGGAAACGGTCAGTATGGTGGATTATTAACTCAAATTACTATTAATGGAACCCCAATTGCTCAATTTGAATACGATCCCAATACAGGATTACTATTAAGTGCTACCATCCCTCAAGGAGAGGGACTTTATGTAAGCTACTTTTTAGTAAATAGATAAAATTATGTTAAAATAAATTAAGAAAAGAAAAATTTAGAGGAGAAAATGGGTGTTAAGGAGAAATATAAAAATTTACCACCTTTGCCAAAGGATATTAAAGAAAGAATAAATCAGCTAAGAGAGATATTCATTAAAAACAAAGTAAGGCTTGCATACCTTTTTGGCTCTATATTAAGAGAAGAAAATCCTGAGGATATAGATATGGCAGTGCTTATGGAAGGAGACTTTCTAAAACTATGGGAGGATATAACAGAATTCCTTAACACCCAAAGAATAGATCTTATTGATCTTTCTCAAGTCTCTCCTTTTATCGCTCTCCATATTATAAAAAGTGGAAAATTAATATTTAAAGAAGACACCGAAATAGAAAACAACTATGAAATGAATATTCTTAGAAAATGCCAAGATCTTGAAATTTTGAGAAGAAAACAAATAGAATTACTTAAAAAGTCATTATGACCTTTGACAAAAATCTTATAAAAGAAAATCTGATTGAACTTAATAATATCTATACAGAGCTTCTTAAATATAAAGATATTAAAGAGGAGGAGATGATAAATAATTTATCTATTAGATGGATTATTGAAAGAGGAATTTTAGCAGGAATTAGTATAATTTTAGATATTGGCAACCACATTTTAGCTTCCCAATACAGAATATATCCTGATACTTACGAAGATGTTTTAAAGGAGATGTTTTCTAAAGGAATAATATCTCAAGAAATTTATTCAAAAATAAAAGGCATGGGAAGTTTTAGAAATATTCTTGATCATGAATATATAAAAATAGACCCCAAAAAAGTTTACCAAAATTACAAGAAATTTTTAGAAACAATACCAGAAATTTCAAAAGAGCTTCTTAAATTAATTTAAAGATCAAGACTCTTAAAAAATTTATCATAAAAATTTTTGGCTCTTATAGAATACTCATTATTAAATAATTCTAAATCTTTTAAGATCTTATCCCGTAAGGGATGATCTTCAAACCAAGATTCAATCAGATTTTTTGTCACTTCAATATGAAACTGAAAGGCATAAACTTTTATACCATATCTAAAGGCTTGATGTTCATAAAGTTTTGATTTTGCAAGATGAATAGTATTTAAAGGTAGATCAAAGGTGTCTCCATGCCAATGGAAGACTTTAAAACTATTATCCATATTTCCAGAAAAAGGATTCTTAGCAAGAGAAAACATTAATTGATCTTCTAAACCTTGATCTGTTAACTCTATTTCCAGCCATCCAATCTCTTCTGTATAGCCTTTATAAACTCTTGATCCAAGGACGTGTGCTATTAGCTGGGCTCCGAGACAAATACCAAGAACTTTTTTATCTTTACTTATAGCTTCCTCTATAATATGGGCAACACTTACTAAATATGGGTATTTATCCATCTCATAAACACCCATTGGTCCTCCCATTATTATCAAAGTATCATAATCATCAATGTTTTTTGGAAAATCATCTTTTTGGGCTTCAAATATCCTATAGGGTATAGATTTCTCTTTTAAATAACTCTCAATACTTCCAGGACCTTCCTCTATGACATTTTTAATTATTGCTATCATAATATTCCTCCTTAAACTAACAATCCTTTTTCCAAACAATAGGTATTCTTCTTCCAAACCCAAAAGCTTTTGTAGTTACCTTTAAAACAATAGGCGCTTGTTTTCTCTTGTACTCAGCTTTATCAATTTTTTTGATAACCTCATTAACCATATTTTTATCAAAACCCTTTTCAATAATTTCCTCAATAGATATATTATCTTCAATATATGCCTTTAAAATTTGATCTAAGATAGGATAAGGAGGTAAAGAATCTTCATCTTTTTGATTTGGTCTTAATTCTGCAGAGGGAGGCTTTACTAATACTCTCTGAGGTATTATTTCTTTATCTTTATTAATATACCTTGCCAACTCATAAACCATCATCTTAGGTACATCACCAATAACTGCAAGACCTCCTACCATATCTCCATAAAGAGTACAATAACCCGTTGCTAATTCTGACTTATTGCCTGTCGCTAATACTAAATATCCCTCTCTATTTGATATAAACATTAAAATACTTCCTCTAATTCTTGCCTGAAGATTTTCTTCTGCAAGATCAATCAAAGGTTTACCATCAAAATTGAGAATTTCAAGATAGGCATTAAATACTTTTTCTATAGGAATAACCCTAAATTTAATTCCTAAATTCTTTGCTAATAATTCTGCATCCTGATAACTTTCCTCAGAAGAATATCTTGAAGGCATATATATCCCTAATACATTCTCAGGACCTAAAGCGGAAACAGCTAAAGAGGAAGTTACAGAAGAATCTATTCCACCTGAAAGACCAATAACTGCTTTTCTAAATCCTAATTTATTAAAATAGTCTTTAATTCCGATAACCAAAGCATTATAAATATCCTCTATATCTTCTTTAAAATAACTTATATCTTTTCCTCTTGATACATCTTTTAATTCTATAATTCCAAAATCCTCATTAAATCTTTTACCTTCCCAAGATACCTTCCCATCTTTATTTATCACAAGACTTGAGCCATCAAATATTAACTCATCATTTCCCCCAACCTGGTTAACATAAATAATAGGCCTTTTATATTTCTGAGCAATATAACTCATCATTTCTAACCTTAACTTTATTTTTCCAAAATAATACGGAGAT
>JAPYWU010000201.1 GCA_028276205.1 Dictyoglomaceae bacterium
AATATTTATTGAACATTCTCACCCTTCCCAAAAAATATAATTTTTTCAGGGAAGATTAATCCATTTTAGGAGGTGCACAGGTTTTTCTTACAATTAATTTAGGAGGGAGTATAATTTGAGAAAGATTATTATCCTCTTTCTGTAGTTTTTCTAATAAAATTTTTCCTGCTAATGCTCCTTGATCATATATAGATTGTGAAATTGTTGTCAATTGTATAGTCCTAAAAGAACTTAATGGAATATCATCAAATCCAATAATTGATAGTTCTTCAGGTACTTTGACTCCTAATTCCATGCAAGCTTCTAAAAGACCAATAGCGGTCATATCATTAGCACAAAAGACTGCCGAGGGTCTATTTTTCATCATTAATATTTTTGTGCCAATAGAATATGCAGTACCTAATGTAAAGTCACCTTTAAATATATATCTTTTATCTATTCCTATACCTTTCTCTTCTAATGCTCTTTTATAACCTTCAAACCTACGCATATTTGGCCATGTATCCCACGTTCCTGAAATATAAGCTATTTTTTTATGTCCTAAGGAAATAAGATAACTTACTGCCATATATCCCCCTAATTCATTATCAACAATTACATAATTAAATTCTTCTGCAGATTCTGGTAATCTTCCCACTAATAAAACAGTTATTCCACTTCTCTTTGCCTCATTTAATCCTTCATCCTTAAGTTTTATTGATGCAAAGATTATTCCATCCACATTTCTTTGAATAAGAGATTTTACATGTTTTTTTTCTTCATCTACTCTTCCATCAGTATTACATAGGAAAAGACTATATCCATATGTTCTGCAAATATCTTCAATTCCTCTTACTAATACTGCATGAAAGGGATTTGTAATATCAGAAACAATAACACCAATAGCACCAATCTTTTTTCCTATAAGTCCTCTTGCAAAAACATTTGGAAAATAATCATATTTTTTTATTACTTCTAATATTTTTTTCCGTGTACTCTCCTTTACATTTGGAGAATTATTTAATACTCTTGATACAGTACTTTTTGAAACATTACATTCTTTTGCAATATCCTCTATAGTTACTTTTCTTTCCATATCATCCTCCTGGTATCGGTTGCACATTGTTATATCCGTTTTAAGTATACTATAAATTTTATGTAAATTGTAAGTTCTATTTTATAATATAATAAAATAGAACGGGGTTTAAAGCTTGATTCTTACTGATAGAGATATTAAAAAAAATTTAGAAAGTGAGGACTTAGTTTTATAACCCTTAGAAAACCCTTTTGAACAAATTCAACCTTGTACCTATATCTTTATATCTAGGATGAGGATATGTCAAATTTCATTTTATAAATTAACTTCACCTGCGGAGCTACCTTATCATAAGAAAAAAATTGTAGTAAATATCAAAATCAAAAAGGACCTACAGCAAGTAGACCAAATATAGATTTTAAAAAATGAATAAGATGAGAATTTTATTATTTAAGAGCCTTCTCCTTTAATCAAGAATAAAATACCAATAATTATTAGAAAAATACCACGCCATTGAAAGGATGAAATTTTTTTCTTTAAATGGAATATTAGCAGCAAAAACTTGAACAAATATTTGGCCAAGTTCCATGGTTATAGCACATCCTATATAAAGAGGTATTAATGTAAGAAGATAAGTTTATGAGATAACAGACAAAAATCCTCTTAAATTTCCTATAACTTGCCAGAAAATTAAATTTTTTATATTTCTATTTTGAACTGAAATTTTAAATCCTATATGAGAAAGAACATGAAAGAAGATATATAAAATTATATGGATGTTTACAATTTGATATTTCTTAGACTCAAATCTCATCTCAATCGCTCTAAAAATTTTTTATTTATTATAAACTTACAAAAATATTTTTTTATTAATAATATTTTGGTAACGATTGCATAAAATTATTAATTTAAGTATACTCTAATTAAACTTTAAAATTTAGGAGGAGAGATATATGGAAAGGATTGGTGTGGCTCTTTTAGGCGCAGGTAGGATGGGACAAGAGCATGCAAAAAATCTAACTTCTATCCCTTATGTTAAAGTCGTTGTTATTGCGGATCCTATTTTGGAATTTGCAAAAAAAGCACAATTTTTAGCAAAAGCAGAAAAAGCAACTGATGATCCAGAGTCTGCAATATTAGATTCAAATGTAGAAGCAGTAATAATTGCAACTCCTACAGATACTCATGTCCATTATATTGAGCTTTCAGCAAAAAATAAAAAGGCAATTTTTTGCGAAAAACCTGTTGCTTTAGGACTTTCTGAGACAAATTCTGTGATTAAAATAGTCAAGGATACGAATGTTCCTTTCCAAATTGGATTTCAAAGGAGATATGATCCCTCTTACTCTAAGGCGAAAGAAATAATAGAGGAAGGAAAATTAGGAAAATTGGAACAATTTTTTAGTTTAACTAGAGATCCTGCACCTCCCTCTTTTGATTATTTAAAGGTTTCAGGAGGGTTATTTGTAGATATGGCAATACAT
The DNA here is from genome assembly GCA_028276205.1 of Dictyoglomaceae bacterium. Lineage (GTDB taxonomy): Bacteria > Dictyoglomota > Dictyoglomia > Dictyoglomales > Dictyoglomaceae > Dictyoglomus. The sequence continues at coordinate 2,500 of JAPYWU010000201.1, forward strand.
GATTTTGATATGGCAAGATTTTTAATCGGAGAGGTAGAAGAAGTTTTTGCTTGGGGAAATGTATTAATTGACCCTAAAATTCAGGAACTTAATGATATTGATACTGCAATAACTTTTTTAAAATTTAAAAATGGTGCTTTAGGTGTAGTGGAGAATTCAAGAAGAGCGGTCTATGGATATGATATAAGATTAGATATTCATGGAGAGAAGGGGAAAATAGTATTAGAAGATTTACCAAAAACCCATCTCTGGTGGCATAAAGAAAATGGTTTTTTTGCAGATCAATATTATTTCTTTATGGATAGATTTAAAGAAGCATATAAACTTGAGTTAGAAGCCTTCTTTTCTGCAATTTCTAAAGGGAATAAACCAACACCAGGTCCTGATGATGCAATAGAATCTCTTAGAATTTCCCTTTCTGCAAAGAAAAGTTTCTTAGAAAAAAGACCTGTAAAAATAGAAGAAATTAAATAACTAATATACTCCAGATAATGAATCTGCCAGTAATCCCCTCCTAAAGAATTTACCAAGGAAAATATAGATTAGGAGTTGAGATAAGGCAGTTATTAATGCTACTGCCATTTGGAT
>JAPYWU010000202.1 GCA_028276205.1 Dictyoglomaceae bacterium
ATTTGGAAATAGGAGATGCGATTACTGTGGGAGATTTAAACATTTCTGATAAAATTAAAGTATTAACTCCTCTCGATGAAGTCGTTGTTGCATTAGTAACCCCACAAAGGTATACGGAGGAAAGTACTACTGTTTCTGAAGGTACAGGAGAATCTCAGTAATAAATAGAGGTGAAAAATATGTTTAAAATTGTTACTGATAGTACTTCTGCTCTTCCAAAAGAATATTTAGAAAAATATGATATAACAGTTGTACCATTAATGGTTGCTTTTGGAGAAGAAGTGTATAGAGATGGAGTAGATATAACGCCTGATATCTTCTTTAAGAAGGTAAAAGAAACTAATATATTCCCAAAAACATCTCAACCTTCTGTAGAAGATTTCTATAATGCGTACAAAAATATATTTGAGAAAAATCAAGATTTAGAGGGGATTATATCTATACATATTTCTTCTAAATTAAGTGGAACTATTGGTTCTGCAAATGCTGCAAAAGAGCTTTTACCGTATGGTGATAAAATATATGTGATTGATTCAAAACTTACAGAACTTGCTCTTGGAGTTGTAGTTATAGAGTTGGCTAAGGCTATAGAAAAAGGAGCAAGTATAAATGAGATTTTAAGTATTCCCGAGATAATGTTTAGGAATTCCGAAGTAAAATTTACAGTAGATACTTTGGAATATCTCTATAGAGGTGGAAGGATTGGTGCAGCTCAGGCTTGGATGGGAAGTTTATTACAGATAAAACCCATTTTGGAGCTTAGAGATGGAGCAATAGAGCCAGTAGAAAGAGTTAGGACAAAACAAAAGGTGAAATCGAGAATTATAGAAATAATTAAGGAAAGAGTGGGAGATGTGCCTGTGAAAATAGCTATAGCTTACTCTGATAATTATGAAGAGGTTTTAGAGACTGCGGAGGAAGTTAAGAAAATTTTTAGAATTACTGATTTTTATATGGGATCTTTTAGTTGTACTATTCTTTCCCATATTGGTCCAGGATCATGGGGTATAATAGCATTTAAGGAAACTCAAAAAGAAGGAGAGGTATAGAATTTTGGTTCAGCAAATAGTTGATGATTTAGATAAATTTTTAGCTATATTTCCTGCGGATATTAAAGAAAAATTGGAAAAGGATCCTGATGTTAAGGATCTTATAGAGGTTGTCTTAGATCTTGGCAGAGAAATAGAAGCGAGATTTTATAAAAAGACTATTATTTTTGAAGGGAGATATGCCACTGAAGAAGATTTAAATTATATTATTGCCAGAGTTGGCGAGTTTAGTGGTGATAAAAGAGCAGGTATAGAAAGAACATTGCACAGAATTTCAGCTATTGAGAATAGGCATGGAAGAATTATAGGTTTAACTTGTCGTGTGGGTAGAGCAGTTTTAGGTACTGTAGATATAATAAGGGATGTTATAGAAAGTGGAAAGAATATTCTACTATTAGGAAGACCAGGAGTTGGTAAAACTACCCTTCTTAGAGAGACTGCAAGGGTTTTAGCTGACGAATTAGGTAAGAGGGTAATAATAATAGATACTTCTAATGAGATTGGTGGAGACGGTGATATTCCACATCCTGCTATTGGTAGAGCAAGGAGAATGCAAGTACCAAATCCATCAAAGCAACATGATGTTATGATAGAGGCAGTAGAAAATCATATGCCGGAAGTTATAGTAATTGATGAGATTGGTACAGAGCTTGAAGCAAAAGCAGCTCGTACTATTGCAGAAAGAGGAGTACAACTTATTGGTACTGCTCACGGAATAACTTTACAAAACCTTTTATTAAACCCTACATTATCAGATCTTGTGGGTGGTATACAAGTTGTAACTTTGAGTGATGAAGAGGCAAAGAGAAGAGGTACTCAAAAAACAGTATTAGAGAGGAAAGCTCCTCCAACCTTTCAGGTTGTAGTTGAGATACAAGAAAGAGATAAGCTGGCAATTCATCATGATGTGGCAAAAACAGTTGATGCATTGTTAAGAGGTTATATTATAAAGCCAGAGATAAGGGTAAGGACTGCAGAGGGTGAAGTAAAAAAAGTTGAGGCTTCTATACCTGAAGTTTCTTCTCAGGAGACCGAGGAGCCAATTGTCAAAACAGATAAAAAGACAGATGTCCTCAAAATTTATCCTTATGGTATAAGTAGAAATAGGTTGGAGAAAGCCATTCGAAATCTTGGTGTACCAGCCTTCATAGTAAAAAACTTGTCAGAAGCTAATTGTTTACTTATATTAAAAGCTCATCAAAAGAGAGCTAAAGACTTACTCAAAGAGGCAGAAAAAAGAAAGATAGATATTGCAGTATTAAGAAGTAATACTGTGACACAAATTGAAAGGTTTTTAGGAGAAAGGTTTGGTATTAAAACTGTGGGAGGAAAGAGTAGCGAAGAGGAAGAGGCTTTAAGAGAAGCTCAGGAAGGGATTGAATATGTTCTCACCCATGAAGAACCCTACGAATTATCTCCTCAACCTGCCTATATAAGAAGATTACAGCATCAACTTATTCAACAATATGGTTTGCATTCTGAGAGTGTTGGTGTGGAGCCCTTCAGAAAAGTAAAAATTTTTCCAGCATAAATTTTTAAAAATGGAAAGATCCATATTTATAACTTTTGAAGGTTTAGACGGTTCTGGAAAGAGTACTCAAATCTCCATACTCAAAAATTATTTGGAAGATAAAGGTATAAAGGTCTACGTAACTCGAGAACCTGGAGGAACAGAGGTAGGAGAAAAAATAAGGTCTATTCTTTTAGACCCAGATTTAACATTAAAACCATGGACTGAAGCTTTTCTCTACATAGGTTCAAGAGTAGAAAATACGGAGAAAATTAAGAAAAAGCTTCAAGAAGGGTTTTGGGTTATATGTGAGCGTTATATGGATTCTACTATAGCTTACCAAGGATATGGTAGGGGTTTACCAATAAATATATTATCTGATCTTAATAGGATTGCGACTTCTAATTTAATACCACATATAACCTTTCTCATTGATATAGATCCTTACAAGTCTTTGAGTAGAAAAAAGAATTTTGATAGAATAGAAAGGGAAAGTTTAGAGTTCTATGATAAAGTAAGAAA
>JAPYWU010000203.1 GCA_028276205.1 Dictyoglomaceae bacterium
AATAGCAGCAGGGATGGTAGATGCAAGTATCTACATACCTGGTATAAAAGAAAAAGGTAAGATTCTTACATTATATGCGGAAGAGGCTAAAAAATTTAACTTTGCTGATCTTATAGCATCTAATGTGGAAGATGTACTAAGCTTCTTCAAATTAAAAGATACAAATCTTGTAAAACTAAATCCCACTTGGTCTGAAAATTTTGTAAGATTTATAACAGATCCAACAGTATCCAGTATCATTTTGACTGTAGGAATGTTAAGTCTTTATGTAGCTATCTTTACTCCTGGATTAGGTATACCTGAAATATTAGCTCTTGTTTGTTTAGGTCTATTCTTTGGAGGGCATTATTTGGCAGGTCTATCAGGGCTTGAAACAGTACTATTATTTTTATTAGGACTTCTTTTAATTTACATAGAGATGCATACCCCAGGATTTGGAATTCCAGGAATATTAGGTAGTATTTCAGTGTTTTTTAGTATATATCTTACCATAGCTCAAAAGGGTGGAACCACCCAGGCAATTCTTACAGGAATTTTTGTAGTAGCTTCCCTTATTATATTCCTAATCATATATCTCCCAAGAAGTAGATTTTGGAAAATTTTAAATATCCCTCAAGATCAAAAGAAAGATTTAGGATACACTGCAGTTAAAGAAAGAACAGATCTTATTGGAAAAAAGGGAATAACCCTAACAATGTTAAGACCTACAGGTTATATTGAAATAGATGGAGAAAAATTAGAGGCATATACAGAATCAGAATTCATTGAACCAAATACAGAGATTATAGTGGTAAAAGTAGAGGGAAATAAAATTTTTGTAAGGAGGAGTGAAAAATGAGTTTAGCTTTAGGTTTTCTAATTCTAATCTTAGTTTTAATTTTCTTAGTAATATTCTTTAGCTTTGTACCCTTAGGACTTTGGATCTCCGCTCTTGCTGCTGGTGTACGTATAAAAGTTACTGATCTTATCGGAATGAGGCTTAGAAGAGTCCCACCTGGAGTAATAATCAATTCTTTGATTAAAGCTCATAAAGCAGGACTATCAGAGGTTACATTAGATAAATTAGAAGCTCATTATTTAGCAGGAGGTAATGTGGACAGAGTAGTAAATGCACTTATTGCTGCACAAAGAGCAGGGATTCCCTTAACCTTTGAGAAAGCTGCTGCTATAGATCTGGCTGGAAGAGATGTCTTAGAAGCAGTACAAATGAGCGTAAATCCAAAGGTTATCGAAACCCCTACAGTTGCAGCTGTTGCTAAAGATGGTATTGAGCTGAAAGCTAAAGCAAGGGTAACTGTAAGAGCTAATATTGAGAGACTTGTGGGAGGGGCTGGTGAAGCTACCATAATCGCAAGGGTTGGAGAAGGTATTGTAACCACAATAGGTTCTGCAGAAAGCTACAAAGAAGTTTTAGAAAATCCTGATAGTATATCAAAAACTGTACTTGCAAAAGGATTAGATGCTGGAACCGCTTTTGAAATAGTCTCTATAGATATTGCAGATGTAGATGTTGGAAATAACGTAGGCGCAAGATTAAAAATGGATCAGGCAGAAGCTGATATGAGAATTGCTCAAGCACAAGCTGAAAGTAGAAGAGCTCTCGCTATAGCAAGAGAGCAAGAAATGAAAGCCTTAACCCAAGAAATGAGAGCCAAATTAATAGAAGCGGAAAAAGAAGTACCATTAGCTGTTGCAGAGGCATTAAGAGCTGGTAAAATAGGGGTTTTAGATTACTATACTCTTAAAAACATTATGGCAGATACAGCTATGAGAGAAGCCATATCTAAACTCGGACAACCAAAAGAAGAAGGTAAAGATTAAAATGGAATGGATTGTATTCTTATATATATTATTTATAGTTTTATCTGCCATTGCAAATGCCCTCAGAGAAGCCAATAAACAGAAAAAAGTAATTGTCATTAAACCAATAGAAGAAAAATTGGAGGAAAAGATTAAGACCGAAACTTTACCAAAAGAAAAAACTAAAGTTATATCCACATTATACTCAGAAAAATCAAAAAGAGAGAGTAAATCAAAAGAAGTTATTCAAGAAAAAAAGCCACAGGAAGAGTCTTCTTATATAGAGAAAAGTTTAAAAAACAACCTTCCAGAAATTATAGCATTAATAGAGATTATGGGACCTCCAAGAGCTCTTCAAGGATGGAGTCTTCCATATAAGAAGAAAAATTAATTATTCTATAGTCTGAGAAATTAAATTCTTTAAAAAAGAAGAGACCTATCTTATATTTCAAATACTCAAAATTTACATCTTGATGGGTCTCTTCTTTGATTGATGTTACCTCTTTATCTTTTAAACCACAAGGAATAATAAAAGAAAAAGGAGTTAAATCATTATTAACATTTAGAGCAAAACCATGGTAAGAAACTCTTTTTTTAATTGCTACTCCTATAGCAGCAATTTTTTTATTTCCTACCCATACTCCTGGATTTTTAATATCAATTCCTGATTCTATTCCATACTCTGCTAATAGCTTTATTAAAGCATTTTCAATCTTAAAAATAAAATTTTTAACTCCTTCAACCCTAAATATAAAGTAACCCACTAATTGTCCTGGACCATGATAAGTTATATCTCCACCCCTATCCACATGAAAATATTCAATTCCCAAATCATTAAGCTCGTCTTCTGTTTTTAAAAGATTTTCCTCCTTACCAAACTTTCCTAAGGTAATAACTGGATAATGTTCTAATAAAATTAAGGTGTCTGGAATTTGATTTTCCACTCTTAAGGAATGCAATTTTCTTTGAAGTTCCCATGCATCTAAATATCTTACTTTAGGGAGATTAAGAATTACTAATTGGCTCATATTTTTTATCAAGTTTTATACTCTCTTTTTCATAATATTTCTTTATTATGAAAATATAAAAACTACAAATTGCCTTGAAAGATATATCTGTAGCCATTGCAATCCAAGCTCCAACAAGTCCTAAACCAAGTTTAATGGAGAGTATATAAGCCAGTGGTATTCTTATTAACCACATACCTAAACCACTATATATCATAGGAATTTTTGAAAATCCTGCCCCTCTTAAAGATCCAGACATTACATT
>JAPYWU010000205.1 GCA_028276205.1 Dictyoglomaceae bacterium
TTGACAAGATGGAAGGGATTAAGAGAATTATTCCATAAAAGAAAGAGATTGAAAGGTGGATAGGGGTTGATTTCTGAGTATATTACTAAGGAAAGTCTAAAGACTTTTCTTGCAAGAAAAAAGAATGAGGATAAAGGAGGATGTCTGAGTTTTTTTACAGGTATTATACTTCAAGAAGAAGATGGATATAATCTCTCAAGGAGATACTCCAGAAGAGACAAAATCTAATCTTATTGAGTAATTACTCTTTATCTTGAGAGTACTATACCAGAAGAAGAGAACCCTTTAAGGACTAATCCTTCAAGAGTTTTAGAAATTTTCAATATAAAGGTTGATTTAGAAATTTATGCTTATGTCTAAATTGCCTATAGTAAGACCTAAAGAAGTTATAAGTTTACTTCAGAAAATAGGTTTGTAGTAATAAGGCAAAGAGGGAGTATATTAAGTTGAAGAAGGGGAATTTATTAGTAACTGTTTCTCTTCAAGACAAGCAAGAATTTCAGTATATAAGAATGAGAATGATTCAGCTTTTATCGCATTTTTATAACCACCACCAGGGAATTGCAATTACCTTTGAGTGAAGATATTTTACTGAATCTCCTGTATAAATAAGTACTCCTCTTATTGAATCTGGATTTTCTTCAATGAAATCTATAAGATTTTTAATATCTTTAATTGTAGGATTTTCAGTAAGTTTAACCTCAAAGGCAAGAAGTTTTCTTCTCCATTCTAAGATAAAATCAACCTCTTTACCAGTAATAGATCTAAAATAATATAGTTTACCTTTGGGATTAAGAAGCTCTGAATATACTTGAAGATGTAAAAATACCATAGTTTCAAAAAAATTACCTAATTCACGTGCATTTTTTATGGTTTCTTCATCATGATATTCAGATAAATAAGCACAAAGGGCTGGATCTATAAAGAAAATTTTAGGTGATTTTATTACTCTTTTAATTCTACTGGAAAAATATGCAGGAACCTTTCTTATGATATTTAATATCTCCAAAAGTTTTAAATATCTATAAACAGTAGGTTGACTTAAACCTATATCTCTTGCAATTTCTGTCTGATTTATTATATTACCAGTTATCGGAGCTAAAACTGACATAAGTTTTCTAAAATCGAGAAGGTTCTCAATTTGAGAAAGATCTCTAAGGTCTCTTTCTAAATATGTTTTTACATATCCTTCCCACCATAAAAGGATAGAATCTAAATCATTTATATACAATAATGGGGGCATAAAACCTTTTAAGATAAAGGGTATAGGATTGATTTTTTCTAAGGTTTCTTCTTCAATAAAATCATCTTGCCATAATTTTAAAAAATTAATTTTCTCTATATTACCTGTAATTTCTCTATATGTCATGGGGAACATCTCAAAATAAATGGCTCTTCCAGCAAGACTTTCAGATATTTCTTTCATAAGTAGAAGATTAGAAGAACCTGAAAGAATAAATTTTATTTTTCTCTGGGTTATGTCTACTGTATTCTTTATTGCTAAAAGAATTTCAGGGCATTTTTGAACTTCATCTATAATAACCTTTTCTGCTCCAATCCATAGTGAATATGGATCTATTTGGGCTTGTTCTAAGATGGTAAATTCATCTAAATTTAGATATTTAAAATCTGGAAATTCTTCTTTTAAGAATGTGCTTTTTCCTACCTGCCTTGCACCTGTAAGAACAACGACAGGAAAACTATCTATAGCTTTTTTGATTTTGTCTCCTATAAGTCTCTTTTTGTATTTTAATTCATGATTTGAATGATTTTTATTCATATTATGAATAATAATACAATATTTTTTAAAAAGCAAGTTTTTTATTTGATTAAGAGTTTACATTATAAATTTAGTGGATATATAGTGATAGAAAATTGAGTAGTCTCAAATTTTTATATTGTAAAATGTGTAATTTTAAAGTGTCTATTATTTTTAAGTTTATTAGAATAAAAAAGTGTAAGATTAAAAGTTATGCTGTAATACAAGAAATTTGGAATATGAAAATTGCTTTGTTAAGATCGGGAATAAGAAAAAAGTCTAAGAAGCCAATCTATTTTTTTCTTCAAGATTGTGATGAAAATTTAAATAACATTAATTAATAAAATATAGATTTAAAATTTATCCATATACTCTTTTATAGATGTTATAAATTTCTCTATATCCTTTAGATCGGACTTTATTATTTTATATAACTCCTGATTACTAACTAAGTGATATATATGAACCAATCTATTTATATATCCTGCCATCTGTATTAATTTTTCTTCTAAATCTTTGTCTACTATTCCTAATTCAGATAATCCTTTGGCAATAGATTTGTATTCATATGAAAGGTCAGTATATCCACTTTTTGCTAAAATATGTCTTCCAATATCAAAAATGGCTTCTAATGCTCTTCTTAAATAGCTCTCACAAGCAGCAGGATAAATATCTTCAGATAAGAAAGTCTCTTTATCCAAATCAGATAATTTATATAGTTTTTTTAATAATGAGTTTATCATTACTAATCTTTCATTTATGAAAGTTTTATTTATCATTTTTCACTCCATATTCTTCTAAGGCTTCCTCGTAGAATCTATCTAAAACATATTTAAAATCTGCAGATTTTCTGAGTATCATCATCTCATAATTGTCCTTAAATTCCTCTGAGATACTATAAATACATATTCCTTTTATAGTCTCAAATTGAAAAACTGAATGACATTCTTGAAGAAAAATCAAATCCAATTTATAGGGTTTGAATATATCTTCCATTTCATTATATATTTTGGAGTATAAATCATATCTTTCTGGAATCTCTTCCATATTTTTATTAAATACTATTCCCACATCTATATCTGTTAAAGGGTCATTAATTTCTACTTCTTCATTTTTTAAAATCTTTAATGCATTGTCTTTTTGGCTACCAAAAAGATAGCAAAGAGCAATATCATACTTTTTACAAATCCTTATAAGCTCTTGAAGTTTATCCATATTAATTTTCTCCTCAATTAGATTATATCATAATGGAAATTTTTAAATTATACCTTCTTTGAGGATGTAAGTAATGTGCTATAATTTAAGTTGAGG
>JAPYWU010000204.1 GCA_028276205.1 Dictyoglomaceae bacterium
TTACCTCCCTATGGAAATTAAATTATGGGGGGGTAGATTACCCCCCTAAATATTTTTACTTTCTTTCAAATAAATACCATACCATTAACCAGTTTCCTAATACTACAAAAACTGTAAATACAAGAGAGCTTATTGCAAGATGGGGAAGACCAGAGAGGATATGTCCAACATTACAGCCTCGAGCTACCCCTGCACCAAACCCCATAAGAATTCCACCAAGTGCAACCTGGACAAATGTTTTTGGATCTTTGGGCATTCTCAATTTAAATTCTTTTGATAAAATAGCTGAAATAAATGCACCAATAATAATACCTAAGACTTCCATTCCAATCCAGTTATAAGGTACTCCTTTTGACAAATCAAGTTCACCTGTTGTAGTCCTAAGAAGATTTATCCAACCCCCAGTAATACCGAGAGCGTAGCTCTTTTGTGAAATATAAGCAATTATACCAGTTAAGCCTACTAAGATACCTCCCCATATCCAGTTAAGACCTGTTACCTTCCTTTCTGTTGTCTTCCATACTAAGATCACAGCAAGAAGCAGTAGAGAAAAGACTATTGCAATTATCCATGGATCTATATTAAGAAGGTTTGCAAGAGTCAAATTTACTTTTCCATCAGTTACTGCATAAAGACCAGATGGATTATTTGTTGTTGTTATTGGCTTACCAAACCAATTATTTACTAACTGAAGCGGACCACCTCTTACTGCTGATGCAGTAATACCAAAAAATATTGCTGCAACAAAAGCAGTTATATATCCCTCACCTATTCTATATGTTACACCACTTGCACAACCGCCCGCTAATACCATTCCCATTCCAAATAAGAAACCACCAACTATTTGAGCCCAAGGTATAAAAGGTAGAGGATTAAGTTTTATCAAACCTAATTGAGCTACAAGGTGGAAACCTATTGTCTCAACTAAGACTGCAAGTAGCGCCATCTTCATAAGATAGTTATCTTTTGTCATTTTTATATCTCTAATAGCTGAGTTAAAGCAAAGTCGTGATCTTTGAAGAAGCACTCCAAAAAGAATACCAACTAAAAGTCCTTGAAGTCTTATATCCATAGTTAACCCCCTTATTTAATTTTTAGATTTAAAGTTTCCTAATAAGAATACGCCACTCACTTGGACCAATTTCTTCAATTGCAATTACTTCTCCACCAACTTCCTTTACACCTGCAGGTATTCTCTCCTTAGAAAGTGCATAATCAATTAAAACTTCAAGAATTTCACCTGACTTCATTTCTTTCAATTTTTTCCTTGTGTCTACATCAGGAATTGGACAAACCTCTCCTCTTTCATCAAGGGTATAATCTGGTTTCACATCCACCATTTTAATTACCTCCCTTTAAATTTAAATTTCTAATCTTTTTATTTTATCTATTATTTATAATTTATATTCAATAATATATTATACTTAAACTTTTCTTTAAGACAATATTTTTGAGAAAAATTTCACAAAAACTATTATGCTTTTAGGAGAGATAATGTTCAATAAATCTACAAAATTGAAAATAATAAGGATATAGTTATGGGGGTTAAACAGAGAAAGTCTATGAGAGTGAAGTAAAAATAGCAAAAGAGATTATAGAGGGAGGTATAGAGCTAAAGGGTGAATATTTTATAGGAGACAATCAGGATAGATGTAAAAATAGAATAGAGAGTGTATTTGAGAATGTAAAAAGAGGAGGAATAAATTAATTCAACATTCTCTTTCTCAATTGACAACCTTTTTTAATCCTATATAGAATTATAATAAATGGAAGAAGAGAAAGATGTATTAATAGTTGAAGATTCGCCAGCCCAGGCAGAATATCTAAGAAGAATTCTTAGTAAATATGGGTATTCCTCTTTTGTTGCCTTAAATGGAAAAGAAGCTTTAGAAATCCTAAAGGAACACAACCCCAAAGCCATAATCTCCGATGTGATAATGCCAGAGCTTAATGGTTTTCAACTTTGCCAATTAGTAAGGCAAAACGAAAAAACAAAAGATATAATCTTTATCATCCTTACATCTCTTTCAGATCCAAAGGATATAATGGAAGGGATAAAGGTAGGAGCAGATAGTTTTATAGTAAAACCTTATGAGGAAAACTATCTCATCTCCACCCTTCAATATCTCTTATCTTTAAAAGAATTAAGAAAAGCGGGAATAATAGAACCATCCATAGAATTTACTCTTTTTGGCAAAAGATACCGCCTAAATACCTCTCAAATCCAAATATTAAATTTACTTTTATCAATCTACGAGAAAAAATATGAGGAAAGTTTAGAGATAAAAGAGCTTAAAAATACTATAGATAAATTAAGCAAAGAGATTACAAAGATTAAAGAACAAGAAAATGAATATGATATTCTTATTGAAGGAATTCCTACCCCTATTATAGTAATTAAAAAGGATAATGAAGAGATAATTTCTGTTAATTCTTATGCATTATCCTTTTTTAATATAAAAAAAGAAGAGATTATAGGTAAGAAAATTACTGATCTTTTATCCCTATCTCCTTTTTATCTATCAAAATTTAAAGCCCTACTTATTCAAAATCATGAAAATAAAAGCTTTAACATAAAAGGGAAATTACCATCAGAGGAAGAGGAGTTTGAAATTATCGCCACCTATATAATTTATAAAGAAACACCTTCTTTACAGCTTGTTATTAAGAAAAATTAAATCCCTTTTCCCTAAATAATCTTATACAAACATCCACCACTTCTTCATAATACTTTATACCCTTCCACTTTTCTATCTCAGAAAGGGCGGTATCAATTCCAAGGGGAGGTCGATAAGGCCTATGAGATGCCATAGCCTCTACCACATCTGCTACTGATACTATACCTACCTCCAAGCTTATATCCCCATTCCTTAATCCATCAGGATAACCTGTACCATCAAGCCTTTCATGATGATGATACACAATATCCAAGACCTCTGGAGGAAAATCAATATTTTTTAGGATATCATATCCCTTCAAAGGATGAGTCTTCACAATCTCAAACTCAATAGGAGTAAGTTTTCCTGGCTTGTTTAATATTTCCGCAGGAATTGCAATCTTACCAATATCA
>JAPYWU010000206.1 GCA_028276205.1 Dictyoglomaceae bacterium
ATCTAAATTCTTTTTCCTTTTCATTTACCTTTTCCATTAATATTACCTCCCCCTCTTCTTTAATTTTCCCATTATTAATATTAATTATACTATTTAATTTCTAATTATTTCTGCCATTTTATCTTCGGCAAATTGTACAGAACAAAGTTTGTAGTATAGGCCTTTTCTCTTCATAAGTTCTTCATGATTTCCAACCTCTACAATTTCTCCATCCTTTAGAACAATAATCTTATCAGCTCTTTTTACAGTGGAAAGTCTATGAGCAATTATGAGAATAGTTCTTGTACCTGCCAGATTATTTATAGCTTTTTGTATCTCGGTTTCTGTCTCAGTGTCTACGGAAGATGTGGCTTCATCAAGAATTAATATGGGTGAATTTTTTAAAACCGCTCTTGCTATAGCGAGCCTTTGTTTCTGACCACCAGAAAGTTTTACTCCCCTTTCTCCTATCTCTGTATAGTAACCTTTTGGAAGATTCATTATAAAGTCGTGGGCTTGGGCAACTTTTGCCGATTCTATTACTTCTTCTAAAGTCGCTCCTTCCTTTCCATATGCTATATTTTCAAAGATTGTTCCATTAAAAAGGAATACATCTTGAAGTACCATACTAATATTTTCATGAAGGGATTTTAATGTTACATCCCTTATATCAATATCATCTATCTTTATGCTTCCAGATTCGGGATCAAAAAATCTATTTAAAAGATACATAATAGTAGTCTTGCCAACACCTGTAGGACCAACAAAGGCTACCATCTCTCCTGGATTTATTTCAAAGGATATATTTTTTAATACAGGAATACCAGGATTGTAGGAGAAATAGACATTTTCAAAGGTAATTTTTCCTTTCACATTTTTAAGCTCTATGGCATTCTCTTTCTCTTTTATTTCTGGTTCTGTCTCCAATACTTCAAATACTCTTTCTGCTCCTGCAAGGGCTTGTTGTATATTTTCAAGAACTTGGGCAAGGGCATTTACAGGTTGATAAAACATACCAAGGTAGAGCAAAAATCCTACAATATCTTGTACCATTATTTTTCCAGAAATAGCCATCATTCCTCCCACAGATACCACAATAAGAGTACCTAAGGAGCTTAGAAATCCTACAGTGGGATGAAATATGGCACTGAGTTTTAAGGCTGATAAAAGGGCATTTATCTGTTGGTATACCTTTTCTTTTATCTTTTTATACTCCTTTTCTTGTTTATTAAAAAGTTGAATTTCTCTTATCCCAGAAAGATTATCTTGTAAATCAGCGTTTAAATCTGCAAGAGCTTTTTGTGCCCTCCTAAAGATAGGCATAATCTTTTTGGCAAAGAAAGTACTACTTAAAAGTAAGAAGGGAATAGGAATAAGAGAAAGGGATGCCAGTATAGGATTTATTATAAATAATATGGTTGCAACACCTATCAAAATAAGTAAATTACTTATAAGATCTGGAACTGCATGGGCTATTAACATCTCCAGATTGGCAGTATCATTAACCACTCTCGACATTAGTTGCCCTGTCTGTTTATCAACAAAATATCTATAAGATAGATTTTGTAATTTGTCATATACCATCATTCTTACATCAGCAACTAAATGCCATGCAGCATAATGAGAGTAATAATTTCTCAAAAATTGAAATATGATACCACCTAAATAGGATAATATCAATAAAAGAGAGATTTTTAATATATTATTTTGAGGATTGGGGTATTGATTGATATTTGTTATTATACCTACTAAGCTTCTTATAAGCCAAGGACCTATAAGGTTTAGCCCTGTAATAGCAAGGAGGCTTATGGCTGATATTACCAGATATCCCCAATATGGTTTTGCAATTTTAACAAGCTTTATTATATATTTCAATTTTTCACACCTCCAATAATTAGCTATCAAACTATTTTATAATAAAAAATGAAACTTGTCTATGTAGTTTTCTAAATTTTAAATTAGATTATTTGTTGTGTATCCATGTAATAATACTATCTTTGAATCTTAAGAAATCAATTAAGTCTTTCTTAAGGATATTAACCATAACTTCTGGAGAAATTTTGTCATAGTTATGAACAATAATATTTCTGAATTTAGCCATTTTTTCCAAATTTTTGAAAAGTTCATCATCTATAACTCTATTTTCATAGAGAATCTTAAATGTTTCACTATAGCTTGAAGGAATGCGCCATTTTTCATCTGAAATGATATGATTAGCTACGTCTATGCAAATTTCTATAAGAATTTGAAGAGTTCTTTCTACAATTCTTTGAATTTTCCAATCTTTTCTATAGTCATCTATAGAAATATCTTTGAATTCTTCTAATTCTTGAAGATGTTCTTCAATTTCTGATAGTTTTTTTAAAATCAACTCTTTATCTACCAATGCCAAATCTCCTATAAAGAATTGCCTTTTCTTTAATAGAGAAGTCAAAATATTCTCTTAAAGTAAGAGATTCAAAGGAATATCTCAAATTTGGATCTTTATCTACCAATACCTTTTTATTCTGTATAATTTTAGCCTTTAAAGGTAATGGGGTATTATTTAATATTACTATATCAATCTCTTCTGTATTTAATACTTCTGATAAGGTTGTTAGAAGCTCTAATTTTATATTAAAAACATCTACCTCATCTTTAATGTCTTTAAGATATACCGCTATATCTATATCACTTATAGGTGTAATTCTTCCCTTTGCTAATCCTCCAAAAAGGTAAGCAAAAATTACTCTTGGATCCTTCTCAAGAATTCTTTGAGCTTTTGGAATTAATTCCATTATATTTTCAGGGATAGGCTTATCTCCAAATCTCATATTTTTAGTTTAACATGATTTAAGAAAGAAATACAAATATTTGGTTAAAATTTTATCTATATGGTAAACTATTTTGAGAAATTTTAAAAACTTAGGGGATAAATATACATTCTTGGTGAGGATAAAGCGTAGGTTTTATTTGGATGGTATTTAAGAAAAATAAAA
Source organism: Dictyoglomaceae bacterium (assembly GCA_028276205.1). GTDB lineage: Bacteria > Dictyoglomota > Dictyoglomia > Dictyoglomales > Dictyoglomaceae > Dictyoglomus. The sequence continues at coordinate 2,958 of JAPYWU010000206.1, forward strand.
AAGGGGATTCTTTTACCAACAGAATATTTATAACTTTTATGGTTTTTACATCTATATTGTTTTTAGTCATAAGCATCTATTTTTATATAAATTATGGTGGTA
>JAPYWU010000207.1 GCA_028276205.1 Dictyoglomaceae bacterium
AAGCGGAAAATCAACTCTTGTCAGTCTTATTCCAAGACTTTATGATGTAACTTCAGGACAAATTCTTGTAGATGGGGTTGATGTACGTGAAGTTTCACAAGAAGAATTGCGAAAGCGTATAAGTTACGTACCACAACGAGCTATTATTTTTACTGGTACTGTTAAGGAGAATATTAGAATAGGTAAACCTGATGCAACGGATGAAGAGATAATCGAGTCCGCAAAGATTGCTCAGGCTCATGGATTTATTGAGAGACTTCCTCAAGGATATGATACAGTTATCTCAGAAGGGGGTACAAATCTTTCTGGGGGTCAAAAACAGAGAATTTCAATAGCTCGTGGAATTTTAAGAAGAGGTGATATTTTTATCTTTGATGATTGTTTCTCTGCATTGGACTTTAAGACAGAGGCAAAATTAAGAATGGCTTTGAAAGATGTAGTTAAAGATGCAACTATGATTCTTGTTGCTCAGAGGGTTGCAAGTGTGATGAATGCCGATAAGATTATTGTTCTTGATGAGGGAAGAATTGTAGGTATAGGTACACATAAGGAACTTATGGAAACTTCTGAGGTTTATCGTGAGATAGTCTTCTCTCAACTTTCTGAAGAGGACCTTGTAAGGGAGGGATTAGCATGAAAGAAAGAAAAGTACAAATGCAACCACCAAGACCTGGTGCAATGTTCGGTAGAGGAGGCGGACCAATAAGAGGGGCTGTAGAAAAACCAAAGGATTTCTGGGGCACTTTAAAGCGCCTTATTTTATATTTAAAACCACAAATTCCCAAACTCATACTTGTAATTATTCTTGCAATTTTGAGCACAGTCTTCACAATATATGGACCAAGAGTTAGTGGAAATGCAGTTAACGAAATTATGAATGGATTTATTGCCCAGAAACTTGTAAATGGAATTTCTGAAGCACAGGAGAAGGCGGTTCCTCAGATTAAAGATATGTTGAATAAAACGAAAGAAGGAGAAGAATTAGCAATTGCAAAAGTTAAAGCTATGGTGAGGGAGAGATTTGAAAAACAAATTTCTGCCATGAAAATGCAGGCATATGCAAAGGCAGAGGCACAGATTAGGGAAATGTTTACAAAAAACCCTCCCAAGGAATTGATAGAGGTTCAAAAAAAGGTAGAAGAAGAGGTAAAGAAACAATTTTATGACAAAATTGCAAAAATGAAAGAACAGGCATATGCTCAAGCTGAAGCAAAGGCGGTAGAACAGATTACGAAAAATCCTCCTCCAGAACTTATAGAAGCAGAAAATAAGGCAATCATGCAAGCAAAAGAAGAGGCAAAAAAACAGGTGGATGCACAATTTGAAGCGAAATATCCTGGTGTTCCTCTTGAAGATATTCCAGGATATAAAGAAGCTCTTCTCTTAGCCCAAGAGAAGGCAGTTCAATATGCGAAATCTCAGGTGGAATCTTTTGCAATTGAACAAGCAAAAGCTAAAGCAAGATCTGCTGTGGATGCTGAATTTGCTAAAAGACAGCCTGAATTAGATCAACAACTTGCAAAGGCAATTGAACAAGCAAAATCGCAAGTGATAAACGAGGCTCTCAAGAAAGCAATAGCTCAGGCAAGAGCTAAGATTGATGAGGAATTTGCAAAGAGAAAGCAGGAATTAGAAAAACAGCTCGCTGAAGCAGAAAATAAGGCTGTGAGTCAATTAAAAGAAACTTTACAAAAGGAAATTCTTAAAAAGGCTAATTTAACAAAGGAGCAACTTGATGCAATTAAAGAGTTTGCAGAACTTCCTATCGTCAATAAAATTTCTGATTACAATAAAAGGGCAGAAACAGTAAAAAGGATAATAGATTTAAGCAAAAAACTGCCTCTTGATAAGCTCTCTTCTTTAATGAGTGGTGGTACTTCTAATAAAGTGCAAATGAAAAATTTAAAATTTTCTGAAACTGGTCTCGAACCTGCCTTGAATGTAATAAGAAAAAATGGTGGCAAAATCCCCTTTGATAGTCTTGGTAGAATTTTGCTCCTTCTTATTGCCCTATATGCATTTAGCTCGTTATTGACATATGTTGTTCAATATATTATGTCAGATGTTGCCCAGAAGACAACCTATCTACTTCGTAAAGAGCTATTTGAAAAGTTTATGAAACTTCCTATAAAGTATTATGATACTCATTCAACTGGCGATATGCTAAGCCGTATGAGTAATGACCTTGACACAGTATCAAGCACTTTGCAACAAGGTATTACCCAGATTATTACTTCTATTACTCAACTTATTGGTTATCTTATCATGATGTTTACTATTAGTCCTCAATTAACACTCATTGCCCTTTTAAGTTTACCTGCTTATTCTCTTGTCATGATGCTTATTATTAAATTTTCTCAGAAATATTTTTTGGGCCAACAAGTACTTCTTGGAAATCTATCAGGACATGCGGAGGAAATGTATACAGGACATATTGTAGTTAAAACGTATAATATGGAAAAAAGTTCAATTGAGAAATTTGAAAAAATAAATAATGAACTTTACAACACGAACTGGAAAGCTCAATTCTTTACAGGTATTATGATGCCTTCTACAAACTTTATAAGTAATGTGGCATATGTTTTTATTGCAGTATTTGGTGGCATTTTTGTTACACGAAATGTCCTAAATCTTGGTGATATAACCGCATTTATTCAATATTCAAGATCATTTTCACAACCTATAGTACAAATTGCAAATATTTCTGAGACCCTTCAGTCAACAATGGCTTGTGCAGAGAGAGTCTTTAATGTGCTTGATGAAGAAGAAGAAACTCCAGATCCTGTAGATGCTGTTACTCTTGTAAATCCAAAAGGTGAAGTTAAATTTGAAAATGTATATTTTAGTTATGTTGAAGAAAAACCTCTATTTGAGGGTTTGAACCTTATTGCAAAGCCAGGAGAGATGATTGCAATTGTAGGTCCAACAGGTGCAGGAAAGACTACTATTGTAAATCTACTTATGAGGTTCTATGAAATTAAAGATGGTGTTATTTGGTTTGATGGCATTGATATAAGGAAGATAAAGAGAGGAGATTTAAGAACAAAAATT
>JAPYWU010000016.1 GCA_028276205.1 Dictyoglomaceae bacterium
CTGATGTAAATATTACTGCGACTGCCACTCCAAATCTTAATGGTGCATTAACCATTGCTATTCCTGCTATAGACTTATTAGGCTTGAAACTAAATCTTGGTACTAATGTAAGATTAAACAACACACGTTATTACTCTTACAATGAAAGTGTACATGTAACTCAGACTGGAGTAACAGAAGCAGAAATTTCTAATAAGCCTAATGACAATGATATCCTTAAAAAAGAATATAATTCAACTGATGAAAAATATATTTCTATTGACCTTGGAGCTTATATGAGATTTTCACCCTTTGTAGCAGTAGGTATCTTTGCAAAAGATGCATATAGCATACCTCTTGAGGGAAAAGAAATTTGTGGATATGGAGATGGATATTATGATAGTAATGGTGATTATCACGAATATACTCCATATTCTGAAACTTCCAATCCTATTGAGGTAACTCTTCCAACAATGTCCCTTAAGGCAGGTGCATTTATAAAAGTTCCAGTTCTTAGTACAAGAATTGCTGTTGGAGCAGATCTTGATAATAATCTTTCTCCTACAATGTACAGAATTGGTGTTGAACAGCCTGTATTAATGGTTGCTGTATTGAGAGGAGGAGCAATTTTAGATACCCAATTTAACCCCCAACTTTACACAGCAGGTTTTGGCGTAAATCTTCTCCTTCTTCAAGCGGATTTAGGTGTTGCTTTTGATCCTCAAGATCTTACAATGCCACAAGCCCTTAGTATATCTGGGTCTTTCAAATTTTAAGAGAGAAATTTTTGAAGAGGGGAGAGAAATTCTCCCCTCTTTTTTTAGCTTTTTACTCCATGAAATCTGAGTTTATAAACTAAATTTAAAAGTTCCAATACTGAGTCATCAGCTAAAGAATAATAAACAAATTGACCTACACGTCTTTTCTTTAAAAGGCCTAAATTGTAAAGATCTTTAAGATTTTGAGATGTATTTGCAAAGGATGCATTTATAATTTTTGCTATTTCTCCTGCACTTTTTTCACCATCTCTTAATGCACATAAGATATGAATTCTTACATAGCTTGATAAAGATTTGAATACATCTGCCAAAGCTTCACATTCTTCTATAGTAAGATTCTTTTTGTTTTCCATTTCTATTACTCCCTTTCTTAAATTTTATAAGTTCTATATAAGTATAAGAAAAATCTTTTTTATGTCAATATTTTTATCAAAAAGTTTTGCCCTTTCACCTCCCTTTATTGTATTTTCTTTTTAAATATTACAAACTTTTTATATAAAATCCCACCCACACCTTCTGCCTCACGGCACATTTTTGTATTATTAGCATTTATAGTGGAACCCTCTGCAAAAACATATCCTTTTTTTCTTGCATATCTAAGAAGCTCTATAAAGAGAGCTGCAGGAACACCCTTTGATTGATACTCAGGAATTACAAAAAGTAAAAATACTCTTGCCCTATTTATTTTATTCTTATACATAAGGAATTTTAGCCACCCAAATGGAAAAAGTCTACCATTAAGCTTCTTTAATATTTGATTATAATCGGGCATAGCAACCGCAAAACCCACTGGATTTTCGTTTGAAAATGCTAATTGTACAAATTCGGATGGAATAAATTTTACTAAATCTTTAGCAAGACTCAACATTTCCTCCTCAGTAGGAGGTATAAGATAATCATATTCTAAGGGTGTAAGAGATTTTTCTAATATTTTCTGAAGGGTTTTTGCTTCTTCAGGAACCCTTGAATAGTCTGCAGGTCTAGTATAAAAATTATATTTTTTCTTAGCGTATTCAATTACCTTTATCTCTTCGTCCAATGGTAAATTATTTAAATCATATTTATAAGCTACAAAAGTATGTTCTCTTTTAAAACCATAGCTTTCAAAAAAGTCGACATAATATGGAGGATTATATGTAGTATAAATAACTGGAGGATCTTCAAAATTCTCAACTAACATTCCTCTATAATCATCTCCGTTTGTGGGAGAAACAGGACCTACCATATCTTCCATATTATTTTCTTTTAACCATTCTTCCGCTTTATTTAATAGAGAAAAGGCTACTTCTTTATCATTTACACATTCAAAAAGGGTAACATAACCTTCCTTTTTGTTTCTCCACTTATTCATTTTTTCGTCAATACCTACTGCAATTCTTCCAACTATTTCTCCATATTTATATGCATTAAAAAAAGTATGAGGACCACTTTGAAATAACAAGCTTCCAGGTCCTTCTATAATCCTCTTCATCTCAGAGATTAAAGGTGGTACCCAAAGGGGGTCATTCTTATAGAGTTTAAATGGAAACATTATAAAATCTTTTTTATCTTTTTTGCTTTTTACTTCCTTAATTTCAATACTCATTTTTATTCCTCCTTTTGCTAAAGTAGTGGTTTTTTTTCAGGGATTCCAGGTCTTCGTGGATATTTATCAGGGGTTGGAGATATTTTTCTGATAATTAACAGCTTTCGAGTAATAGTGGAATCTATATAGATTGAGATTTCCTTTTCCAAGTTTCCACCAAGGATTGATATTACATTCTTAGCCATATACCATTCATTTATATTTTTTTCAGTAGCCTGACCAAGAAATAATCCAGAAATTTTTACAAAGGGCAAAGCATATTCTAAAACAATGTTTGGTTTTGCTACCCCTCTTGCTAATACTAAATCATAGGTTTCTCTATATTGAGGATTCTTTCCTAAGTTTTCTGCTCGATCCCATATAATTTCGACTTTATCAAGATTCAATATCTTAATAAGTTCTTCTAAAAAAGTAACTTTCTTTTTTTGGGATTCAAGGAGAGTAATAAAAAGATTAGGTTTAATAATCTTAATTGGAATACCGGGAAATCCTGCACCAGTTCCTATATCAATAATCCTTTCTATTTTTTCCTCTTTTACTGGTATGATACATGTGAGAGAATCTACAAAATGCTTTAAAATAATCTCTTCCTCCCCCTCAAGAGAGGTTAAGTTTATTTTTCTATTCCAATCCTTTAATACTTTATAGTATAGAAAAAACTTCTCCTCTTGAGAGGGAGAAAGCTCAATACCTATATTTCTTACCTTTTCTTTAAGGATTTCTTTAAAACTTTCTTCCATTTAGACATATTATAACCCAGCTTTCTCTAATTGGGCTACAGCATAATTAATTTGTTCTTTTGCAACTTTTGGAAGTCCTGGAATTTCTAAGCTTAAAAATCCTCTTGTTATAGTTGACATAGCTTCGTCTTTATCAAAACCTCTTGTTGTGAGATATTCAATTTCCTCTTCATTAATTGGACCTATGGCTGCTTCATGGGATAGCTCACTTTCTGGATGTTGAGCGTCTAATATAGGTACTGCTACTATTTGAGATGACTTACTAAGTAATATTCCTCTACAATCTAAGAATCCTTTTGTTCCTTTTGCCTTTCCAATAATTTCACTTCTACTGTATATCTTGGATGAGTCATTTGCTATGATTCTTGAGACAATTTCTCCCTTTGCATCTTCCTCTTCAAAAATCAATCTTCCTCCAAGATCTATATAGGAATCTTTTCTTCCATAGATGATACTATAAAGACGAGCAATTGCCCCTTTTCTTACATATACAGTTGGATAGCTTTGGATTGATTTAACAGGTTTTAAAGTTACGTAATTATTTATAAAGACACCACCCTCTTCAACTAATACAGCGGTTCTTGGTCTTACATGAAATTCTTCTGACCAGTTATGTATCATAGTAAAGTAAAGTTTTCCACCTTTTTTTACATAGAATTCTGAAATACCTATATGGATTCCTGGCTGATCTTTAAGATGTGTAAGACAACCTGTGGTTACAAATACTTCTGCTCCTTCTTCTACTATAATTATGTTATGGACATTTTGACTTATATTTCCTTCCTTTATATATAGACAGGATTGAACAGGATGTTCTACTTTTTGACCTTTAAATACTCTGATAAAGTAGCCTCCTGTAGGTTTTATTTCTGCCCAAGCAGTATACTTGTCGGTGTCTGGTGGAATTAATCTACTATAATAGTTTTCTAACCATTCATATTTTTCAAGGGCTTCTTGAATAGACATTATTTCAAGTTTTCCCTTATATATTTCTTGTAATTTCTCGTAAACCACACTATGGTTAATTTGGAAGTAAGTACCTGCCTTATCATTTTCTGATGGTGTTATACCAGAATATAAGATATTCTCTTTTATTTCGTCTGGTAATTTTTCCAGATCATCTATAGGAGTTTCTTCTATTGTTCTCATATAGGGTTCTAAATCTATATCTGGTCCTAAAATAGCAGGCTTATCTTTAGCTTTAAGAGCTCTTTCTCTAATTTCTTTAAGATAAGTTTTGAGCATAGACCAACCTCCTTACATAATCATATCCTCTTTCTTCAATTTGATGGATTATTTCTAAACCATCTTTATACACAAATTTACCATCTAATAAGACAATTACAGAATCAGGAACCACATAATCTAAGATCTTTAAATTGTGGGTTACTATCAGTAAATTACTTTCTTTAGCTATTTTTCTTAGAGCTTCTCCTATAAGCTTTAGGGAATCAATATCTACTCCAGAATCAGGCTCATCTAATAATGCAAGTTTTGGCTTTGCCAGGAGTAATTGAAGTATTTCGCTTTTTTTCCTTTCTCCTCCTGAGAATCCATAATTAATTTCTCTTTCCAAAAAAGTCTCATCTAAATCTAAGGATTTTAGATAGTTATAAATCTCAACTGGTAAATCTTTTTTAGGGTCTATGTTTAAGATTTTCTTTAATATATCTTTTAGTCTTACCCCTCTTACAGCTGGTGGAAGTTGATATGCAAGAAAAATTCCTTTCTTAAATCTTTGATCAGGAGTTAAATCAGTAATATCTTCACCATAAAAGTAGACTTTTCCTGATACTTTATACTTATGAAGGCCCATAATGGTACCGAGAAGGGTTGATTTACCAGTACCATTAGGTCCTAAGAGAACATGCACACCTTCTTCTAAGGAAAAATTTAATCCATCAAGAATTGTTTCCTCTTTAATTTCTACCCTTAAATTCTCTACTCTTAACATTTCAGTCATAATAAAATATTTGCCTCCTTTCTTATATTTCCTGTAATTAAATCTTGTAAGGTGATCTCATTGAATAAATCTAAAATTTTCATCTCTACAAATTCCCAAATATTTTTTGTCAAACAGAGGTTTTGTTTCTCACATAAGTTGGTTTCATGTATACACTCTATAATTTGAATTGGTCCTTCTAAAGCTTCTAATATTTCTTTTAGTGTTATTTCTTTGGGATGTTTTGTTAATGAATATCCACCTGTTACTCCTTTGTAGCTTTCTACTAAATTTGCCTTTCTTAAATCTAACATTAACTGGGCTAAAAATTCTTTTGATATTTTTTCGCTATGTGCTATATCAGATAAAGAAAGTCTTTCTATGTTGTAATTTTTGCCAAGAAGAATCATGGCTCTTAATCCATATTCAAGTTTTGCTGATACTTTAAACATTCTATCTCCTCTCCATAAATATTTAGTAATTCACTCAACATTTACATTTTAAGTCGGAATTATAATTTTGTCAAATGCAACTTTTTATTTTTTACACCTCAAGGTATAATTGTTTTATATGGAATAATTCATGAAAAAGGAGGAAGGAAGGATGAAATTTATAACTCAAAGAGAAGATTTGTATCAATCTTTACAGTTTGTTAAAAGCGCTGTAGCTACAAAAACTACTGTTCCTATATTAACTTATGTTTATATGAAAGCTGAAAATGATACTTTATATCTTCAAGGGAATAATCTTGAGATAGGTCTTGCTCTAAGTATGCCTGTAATAGTTGAAGAGCCGGGAGAAGTATGTCTTCCCGCCAGTATTTTTATTGAAGTGGTAGGAAAACTTCCTGATGTAACCTTAGAAATACATGTAAATGAGAGAAATAGGGCAATAATTCATGCAGGATATTCAGATATAGAGATACAAGGGGAAAGTACCGAAGAATTTCCAAAGGTAGAAATAGGCGATATAGGAGATAAATATAACATATCCTTGGATAGAATAGAGCTTGGAAGGGCTATAAAGCAAACTATTTTTGCTGCAGCTGAGGATGAGATTAAACAGGTCCTTACAGGTGTACTTTTTGAGGGGAAAGATGGAAAACTTAATGTGGTTGCAGTAGATGGGCATAGATTAGCATTAAAGACATTATATATAGATAATGATTTTCCACCTACCATAATTCCAGCTAAGAGTTTAAAGGAATGGCATAAAATATTAACAAAGGCGAAGGATGATAGAGTAAATATGGCAAGTCTTGATAGTCAAGTGGTTTTTAATTGTGGGGAGATATATTTTATTTCCAGATTACTACAAGGACAATTTCCTGCTTATGATAAGATAATTCCTACCGATTTTACAGCATCCTTTAAAGCTAACAGAAAAGATTTTCTTGATCTTTTGGAAAGAATGGAAGTTTTTGCCGAAATTGATCAGACAAATACTGTGAAAATTACCATTACTTCCAATGAGGTGGTTGTATCTACTTTACCTTCTGAAAGAGGGTTTGCCAAAGAAGTGCTTCCTGCGGAGATTGATATAAATGGAAGTTTAGAGATTGGTTTTAATGTAGAATATCTAATGGATCCTTTAGATAATATGAATGTGGATGAGATAATAATGAAATTTACAAATGATTTAGGACCAGCTTTAATAACCTCTCCAGAAGATGAAAATTATATGTATATATTAATGCCGGTAAGGCTATGAAAGAGATAAAAATTTATACAGATACTATTACCTTAGGTCAATTTTTGAAATGGGCTAAAATTGTGGATACAGGTGGACAGGCTAAAAATCTGATCCTTTCTGGTATGGTAAAGGTAAATGGTGAGATAGAGCTTCATAGAGGAAGAAAGCTTAAGAAAGGGGATGTGGTAGAAGTAGGAGGAGAAAAATATTTAGTAATAGGGGATGATTAGTGTTTTTAGAGGATTTGAGGGTAGTAAACTTTAGAAATCTTAAAAATGTTCAATTAAAATTTTTTGATAAAAATATATTTTATGGGGAGAATGCTCAGGGAAAGACTAATCTCCTGGAGAGTATTTATTTTCTCTTTACAGGAAAGTCCTTTAGAACACCATATGAAAAGGAATTGATAAATTGGAATGAAGAGAGCTTTTACATAAAAGGTAATGTATTATGGCAAGATCAAAAATTGATTTTAGAAACAGCTTTATCTAAAACAGATAAAAAAGTTAAGATAAATCAAAAATTATTAAAAAGGCAAAAAGATATGATATTTCTATTTCCTATAGTTGTTTTTTCTCAAGAAGAGATTGAAAGTTTTAAAGAAGGTCCATCTGAAAGAAGATATATTTTGGATAGATTTATTTCAACTCTTTCTTACAAATATCACAAATCACTTTCCGAGTATTATAAAGTTTTATACCAGAGAAATCTTACACTAAAAAGTGATGGAAATGTGGACATATGGAATAGCTCTTTAATAAAAAGTGGAACTTATATACTGATAGAAAGATTGAAGATAATTAATAAATTAAGGCAACTTATTCATAGTCTTTCTCTTGATCTTCTTGGAAAAGATTTTTTGGAAATAGAATACTACTCAAGTATTAATTTAGGAAATATGGATGAGGAGAATTTAATGAAAAATTTTGAATTAAAGCTAAAGGAATCATTTGAGGATGAGAATAAAAAAGGTTACACATTGGTGGGACCTCACAGGGATGACCTTAGATTTTACATTAAGAAAGATTCTCTTAAGTATGATATGAGGAAATATGCATCTGCTGGTGAGAGAAAACTTGCTTTTATAATATTTAAATTAGCTACTGTAAAACTTCTTTCTGAATTCAGAAAAGAAAAGCCAATTCTTATTATAGATGACCTATTTGGAGATTTAGATGAGGAAAAACAGAAACTCATTTGGAATGGTATAAGTATGTTTCAAATTTTTATGAGTTTACCAGTGAGAATAGATTTTTTAAAAGATTATCCACATTTTTTAGTGAAAAACGGAGAAGTATTCTATAATGACTGATTCTTTATATTCAAAGCTTTGGGAAGTTTTTATAAAGCTTAATTTAGAAAAAAAATTATGTGAGTATTTAGCCATGGAGAAATGGGAAGAAGTAGTAGGTGAGACCTTATCTTCTCATACCAGACCAGCATATGTGAAAAATGGGATTCTCTATGTATATGTAGATAGCAGTGTATGGGTACAAGAACTTATGCTTTTTAAAAATAAATTAATAGAAAAAATAAACAATAAACTTGTTATCCCAAATATTATAAAAGATATTGTCTTTATTGACAAAGGCAGAAATTTTAAGGCAAAAAGAAGAACTACTATTAGTCAAAAACCTAAACTTTCTTTGCGTGAAGAAGAAAGAATTGCTAAAATAGTTGAGGAAGTAAAAGATGAGGAGTTAAGAGAAATTCTTAGAAATTATTATAGAAACTTAGTCATTATGCAAAAGGGAGGTTTAAAAGATGACCGTAACAAAAAAGGATAAATACACAGCAGATAGTATTCAAATATTAGAAGGTACAGAGGCGGTAAGAAAAAGACCAGGTATGTATATAGGAGATGTGGGAGTAAGAGGACTCCACCATCTTGTTTTTGAATTAGTAGATAACAGTATTGATGAAGTTATGGCAGGATATTGTGATTATATTTATGTAGAATTGCGTAAAGATGGTGGGGTTGTAGTATTGGATAATGGAAGAGGGATTCCAGTAGACATACATCCACAAGCTAAGAAACCTGCCTTGGAGATCGTTTTAACTACACTTCACGCTGGAGGAAAGTTTTCTAATTCTATTTATAAAATAAGTGGTGGACTGCACGGAGTTGGACTTTCTGTTGTTAATGCTCTTTCAAAAAGATTAGAAGTAGAGGTAATGAGGGATGGCAAAGTTTATTATCAGGCTTATGAGAAAGGAAAGCCTATTACTCCTTTGACAGAAAAGGGTAGTACCGATAAAACAGGTACAAAGATACTATTTTATCCAGATCCTGATATTTTTGAAACTACAAAATTTGATTATGAAATTATTGCAAATAGATTAAGGGAATTAGCCTTTTTAAATCCTGGAGTTACTATTGAATTAAAAGATGAAAATACTGGTAAAAGTAATGTATTTAAATATGAGGGTGGTCTAATACAATTTATGGAATATCTTTCAAAGGGTAAAGAAGTATTACATGACCCCTTTTATTTTAAGAGAGAAGAAGAAAATTTGGTTATAGAAGTGGTCCTTCAGTACAATACTGGATATGACGAATTGATTTTATCTTATGTGAATAATATACATACTATTGAGGGTGGAACTCATGTAACTGGTTTTCGTTCAGCTCTAACAAAAGTAGTAAATAGTTTTGCCAGAAGTTGGGGTCTTTGGAAAGAGGCTGAATCATTATCTGGCGAAGATGTAAGAGAAGGATTAACCGCTATTATAAGTACGAAGGTTCCTAATCCTCAATTTGAAGGGCAAACTAAAACAAAACTTGGTAATTCAGAGGTTAAAAAATTTGTAGAAAAAGTTGTAGAGGAGGAATTAACAGAGTACTTTACTAAAAATCCAGATATTGGAAAATTAATAATTGGTAAGATTATTGAGGCGTATAGGGCAAGACAAGCAGCAAGGAAGGCAAGGGAACTTGTTAGAAGGAAGAGTCTATTAGAATCTACTCTACTTCCTGGAAAATTAGCAGATTGTTCTGAAAAAGATCCTTCAAAGTGTGAGCTCTTTATAGTTGAGGGAGAATCTGCAGGAGGTTCTGCAAAGCAAGCAAGAGATAGAAGGTATCAAGCTATTTTACCTCTAAGAGGTAAAATACTTAATGTGGAGAAGGCTCAGCATCTTACTAAAATTCTATCCAGCGAGGAAATAAAAACTATAATTGCATCCTTAGGAACAGGTATAGGTCAAGATTTTGATTTGTCCAAGCTTAGATATCATAAAATTATTATCATGACTGATGCTGATGTGGATGGTGCTCACATAAGGACTCTTTTACTTACATTCTTTTATAGGCATTTTAGACCTCTGATTGAAGGAGGATATGTTTATATAGCTCAGCCACCATTATACTTTTTAAGAAAAGGTAAAGAAGAAAGATATGCTTATTCCGAGGAAGAGAAGGAAGAAATTTTAAAAGAGTGGGGCTATCCTGATAATGTATATATTCAGAGATATAAAGGTCTAGGTGAAATGGACCCGGATCAATTAAGAGAGACTACTATGGATCCTCAAAAAAGAATTCTTTTACAAGTTACAATAGAGGACGCATTAGAAGCTGAAAGACTTTTTTCTATCCTTATGGGAAATAATGTGGAAGAGAGAAGGAATTTTATAGAGCAGAAAGCAAAATTTGTAAGAAATTTAGACATATAGGGCTTTAATTATGGAAGTAAGTTGTAAGGAAATAATAAGAGAAGATGAAAATTTCTATACTATCAAAATTAACTGTACTTCAGATTTATCTAAAAAGCTTATTGATTTAGGGATAAAATGGGTATATAAGGGTGATCAAAATCTACTGTGGGATGCCCTTATTACTGATCTGGTAGTTTATAATAATTTGAAAGATAAATTGCCTTTTATTCCATTTGTACATGATGAGAAACTTGGTACGGGGGATCATAGACTTATTCCTTTTTATAAAAATCCAGGGAGATATACTCTTACAGAGGATTATGCAGGAAAATTGACGGGAGCAGTATATATAAATCAAGATATATCTTATGGTCTTTTATATGGAGTTCCAATTGAGCCTTCTGACTATAATGATTTAAATTTTAAACTATTATGGTTGGCTAAGGATTGGGGAAAATATAAGGATATAATAAAACAAGATGGAAATTTTTTAAGGAGTTTAGCTGATTTCGGTTTTTCCTTGGATTATGAAAATTATTCTATTTTTACGGGATCTGGATTAATGGCAAATAGAGAGACATTAACCTCTTATTTCCAAAGGAATCCTAAGGCAGAAATATATTATTTGTTTTCAAAATCCTTAGGATGGTATGGAATAGTACCTCGTTATCCTGAAGAAATAAGTCTTTCGAGTATATACTTTAACGATGAGCTATTAAGATATTTGAACACTCTTTTTATCTTAGGATTAAGAGGGACATTAAGACAAGTGAAAAATAAGGAAAAAAGAAGAGGAATTTTAGAGAGAGCAAGAAAAATATATAACTGGGCTAAAGAGATTTTGAAAGAACAGAATATAACAATAGCAGATTTTCAGGTGAAACTTGCTGAAAAGATAGTTAAGGATATATCAGAAGATTATAATCTTAGTTTTCAAAGAACATCAGATATACTTAAGATTGCTTCATATGAGGATTTAAAGAATAAAGATTTTTATTATTTCTTTGATTTATTATTAAAGTATCCTATTGTATTTTCTCAAGCCTATAATTCTGCTCTTAATAAAGCAAGATTACCATTAAAAAGAATACTAATTAAAGAGAATACTTTTCAACCACCTTATTTTTTGGAGATCTTTAATTTTCAAGGTGATAGGAAAATTTTAGTAAGATGTAATTTAGAAATAAAAAACAAGGAAAGGCCATATATTATGTTATCTTCTCCTCATTGTAAATCTTTTGTTCTAATGTCTAAGGAAAATCTTATTAGTGCAGAAACTTTTCTCAAAACATTATATTATTCTGGAAAATTTCCTTATGGATTTGCTCTTATTGGTAAGGCAGGTCCATTTATGGCTGAGATGAGAAGACATCCCAGAGTATTAGCAGTTCCTGAAGAGGGATCAAAATATGCTCCAATGGTAGATTATTTTTTAGGAGAATTGAATTCTTATCTTAAGAATATTCCTGATAGTCATCTTATTAGGATAAGAATTAATCTTTTAGATAATCTGGATAAAATAGATTTGGATCTACAAGTTCCCAAATTTTTGGAGGTATATTTAGGCAAGAAAATTATTAATTCTAAAGAATTCTCTAAGATTTGGAAGAATAAGGTTGAACAAGTCTCAAAAGTTTTAGAAGTTATAAAAGGATTAGAATCTGGTGAGTATTTTCATCTTGCTAATTTTATATTATATGAGAAAGGTTATATGGTTGATTTAGGAAGAAGTGTTAAATTAATTAAAAAATTAGAGGCTAAAGGTTATGATGGAATATTTAAAAATTTCCCATTTCCTAAAAATTTTTTATCGACGGTTTACGAGCTTTTAAATGAAAGAAAAAAAATTATTGAACGAATAAAAGAGAAGAAAGCGGAGGCTCCCCGTGAGCTTTTTGAGTTAAGGGATTTTATTGAGTATAAAGTTCTATTTCTTTTTGGTGTTCTTATAAGGAGCCTCCTAATTTTTAAAAAATCATTACAGTACCTCAACTACAGACCCTACTCTATCATCTTATATCTCATTTCTCCAGAATTTATTAAAGATCTAATAAGAAATTCAGAGATATATTTAGAAAGAGTGGAATTTAAGACTTAGCTACAAATTGAGGACAACAATTTTCAGCTTTTACTGGTATACCAAAGCAAGTACCACGAGATGGGTCGTTAGGATTGGGTTGATAGAATTTACAATTTTTGCATTTACGATCCTCTGCCATACTTAACACCCCCATCCTTTTTTATTAATATTATTTTATCACTAAACCCTTTTAAAAAAGAAAAAATTAATGTATAAATATTATCTAAAAATTCTTATCGAGGAGAAAGGGAATGAAAGAGAAAATTAGAGAAATATTAGACAAGGTTAAGAGTGGAGAATTATCTGTTGAAGATGCTATTGATAGATTAAAAATTCTCCCTTATGAGGATGTACAGTTTGCTAAAATTGATCATCTAAGAGCACTTATTAGAGGATTTCCTGAGGTAGTGTTTGCTGAAAGAAAGACACCTGAACAAGTCATGGAAATAATGGAAAGATTAGTAAAAGTAAATAATAGGGTTATAGCTACAAGGGCAAGTAAAGAGGTTTTTGAAAAGGTAAAAAGCAAAATTGAAGATGCAATTTATTTTGAAAAAGCAAGAATTGTTGCAGTATTGAGGGAGGAAATAGAGAAAAAGGGTAAAGTTGTTGTTTCTTGTGCAGGAACTGCTGATCTTCCTGTGGCTGAGGAGGCAGCTGTAACATGTGAGATAATGGGGAGTAATGTGGAGAGAATCTATGATGTAGGAGTAGCTGGAATTCATAGATTATTTGATAAATTAGCTGAGTTTTATAAAGCAAATGTTATTGTTGTAGTAGCAGGAATGGAGGGAGCCCTCCCTTCTGTGGTAGGAGGATTAGTGGCAAGACCTATAATAGCTGTACCAACAAGTGTGGGTTATGGTGCTAATTTTAATGGTCTTTCAGCTTTACTTACCATGTTAAATAGTTGTGTTCCTGGAATAGCGGTAGTTAATATTGATAATGGATTTGGTGCAGGATATTTAGCAAATATGATAAATATTATGGTGGAGGAGAAAAAATGAAAATATTATATTTTGATTGTTTCTCTGGAATAAGTGGAGATATGATTTTAGGAGCTCTTTTAGATTTGGGAGTAGATGAAGAGTTATGGAAAAGTGAGCTTAAAAAGATTCCTATAGAAGATTATGAAATTGAAGTGACAAAGAAGAAAAAAGGAGCAATTTATGGTACAGACGTAAATATAAAGATTAAAGACACTAAAACACATAGACATCTCCAGGATTTAATAGATATTGTGGAAAGAAGTGATCTATCCTCAGATATCAAGGAGAAAGCTAAAAAAATTTTCTATAAAATTGCTGAGGCAGAATCAAAAATTCATAATGAGTCCATAGAAGAAGTACATTTTCATGAAGTGGGAGCTTTAGACACCATTATAGATGTTTTAGGATCTTTGATTGCTATAGAAATTTTGAATGTAGATGAAATTTATTCTTCTCCTCTTCCCTTGGGTAGCGGTTTTGTGGAAACAGATCATGGAAGAATTCCTGTTCCTGCTCCTGCGACCTTGGAAATTCTGAAAGGAGTTCCTGTTTATTCTGATGGGAGAGAAGGAGAACTAGTAACTCCAACAGGTGCCGCTATAATAAGAACTATAGTTAAATCTTTTGATAATATGCCTAAGATGAAAATTGAGAAAATAGGATATGGATGTGGAAAAAAAGATTTTCAGTTTCCTAATCTTCTTAGAGTA
>JAPYWU010000209.1 GCA_028276205.1 Dictyoglomaceae bacterium
TAAAGGCACATTTAAACCGTACTTTTCTTCAAATCCTTTTATCAGAACTTGTAACTGCTCAGGAGTTAATGTTGCAACCTTACCTGCGCTTGCCTGGAACTGAGCAATATTAAAAAAATCACCAGGCGCGAGCCACATAAGAACGTATGTAATAATAATTACCACAACAATTGAGACAAAAATAGTAAAAAGCCTACGTATTATATACTTTATAAGCCCCATATTTTACCTCCTTTTAATAGCAATTTAAAAAAGGGGAGGGTATTATCCCTCCCCCTTTTTTATCAAAATTTTAATCTATATTTAATCCTTGAGATTTAGATACTTAAAGTTGAAGAATCCAGGACCCCAAGAGAACTTATAGAGCATCAAACCTTCAAGCTTAGGATTCTGTACCCATTGAGCCTTTGCAAGATAAACAGGTACCATGTAATATCTATCTTGCATTAACTGTAAAGCATAATGGGCAATCTTAACTGCTTCACTGAATGGTCTATTAATAGCTCTAAATCTCCATCTATATGCTTCCTTACTCTCCTTAGAAAGGTTAAGATACCAGTTTTGGAATATTTCTTGCCCTGTAATTTCTCTTCCAGCAAGTCTCCAATAATTTGTCTTCTCCTCTTTTGTTTTTGCTGACTTCCATTTTTCATATAGTTCATCAAAACGCTCAAACCAAGTTGGTTTTCTTGCTATATCTTCTCTCCAAAGTTTTTCAGGTTCATTATCTACGATCTTCTTCCAAGTTTCATATAAGGACTTCCTCTTCTCAAGAAGTGGCGCCCAATCTGCATCAGTTAATCCACCATCTTTTCTCAACCAAGCATCATTCTCTTGGTTAAGCTCATAGTATCTCTTTCTTGCAGAAGTTGGGAAGTCATAGAACCATACAGTGTGATCAGAGTTTTTGAAGAGAGCACCAATTTCTAAGTTATTCATAGGAGCACCTATTACAGTAAATCCTGCCTTAGCATCTGGTGAGAAGGATGGCCATACATAAGAGTTCCAATAAAGTCCAGACTCTACGTTTTCAATTATCACATTAATACCAAGATTCTTCTTCCATTGATCTACTATAAACTCTACTACAGGATCTCCACCACCAGTTATGTAGAATACAAGAGTCTTAAGGCCTTTTCCTCCTGGATATCCTGCCTCAGCAAGTAACTGTTGAGCCTTCTTTACATCAAATGGAATTGCCTTCATTTTGTCTCCTATTGGGTTGCCATCTGGCCAATATTTGGCAAGAGGCAATGCCCTACCACCAAGTACATCTTTACAAAGTTTTTCTCTATCTATTGCCATTGCAAGAGCTTGTCTTAACTTAAGATTGTCCATTATAGGATCAAATCCACGAGACCATTGATAACCCTGCCAGAAGCAATCCATTACATCCTCATGAAATTCCTTTGATAGTTTTGGATCTGCCATCACATATCTATACTCTGCCACGTTTCCTATCATTGCTGCATCAAGCTCTCCAGCCATGTATTGTTGGAGTCCAAGTCCTCCAAACTTTAATACTATCTTATCTACATTACCAGTTTCTCCCACATATTTGGGGTTTCTTACCAATGTCATATCTTTTCCAGGTGTCCATGATACTGGGATATATGGTCCATTCACAACTATCTTTCCAGGTCTCCACCAGTTCTGTGGATCTGCTTCTACTGTTTTTCTATGAATTGGTACCGCTTGTGCTACACAGAGCCACTCTTTCATATCGTATCTTGGTACATCAAGTCTAATCTCTAAGGTATAATCATCAAGAGCTTTTACTCCAAGTTTATCTGGATCAACAGCACCACTTTTTACCGCCCAGAAATTTTCAAAAAATTGAAGTGGTCCTGCCCATGCAGGAAGATCTTGAATCTTTGGACTTGCATAATATTTGTAGGACCATTCAAAATCTTTTGCAGTTACTGGATCTCCATTGGACCATCTCTTATCTTTTCTTAATTTGAATGTCCATACTTTATAATCTTTTGATACTTTATAGCTTTGGGCAATAACAGGTACTACCTTTACTCCACCAAGCCCCTTAGGATCTGGAGCATATCCAAATAGTCCTTCAAATATGGTGCCTTGAGCTAATATATGTTGAGCTTGCCAGTAGTAAGGAATTAATCCTGGTGTATCCCAATAAGGTATACTAACCACTTTTTCCTTTTGTCCATTCACTATACCAGAAAGAAGAAGAACAGAAATCAAAACTAACAATACAATTAAACCCTTTTTGTTACGCATCTAATCACTCCTCCCCCGAAAAAGATTAAAGGTACATTAAAGAAAAACGTTTTGAGACTTTATATTTGCTTAGCCATCACCTCCTTTGTTTATTGTGAATAATTTCAAAGATAATTTTATATCAGTTCAATTTTTTTTGTCAATAGAATTTTAAGAAAAAATTAAGAAAATAACATCATTTTAAAGATTTCTATCTGAAAAAAATTTTTTACTTTTATTTGCTATAATTATTGTAAAACTTGTATAATATCAAAAAAATATAAAAGGGGTGAAAATTATTGAAAAAAGTAAAAATAAATATAAGAGATATAGCAAAACTTGCAAACGTATCAGTAGCAACAGTCTCAAGAGTTATTAATGGAAGTCCAAACGTCAGCGAAAAAACAAGAAAAAAAGTACTAAAAATTATTCAAGAATATGATTACCATCCCAGTGCCTTTGCCCAAAAATTATCAAAAGCAAGGACCCAAATTGTGTCTCTTATTATACCTTATGAAAGAGGATTTATTCTTTCAGATGCCTTCTTTCCACCTCTGATTAAAGGAATAACAGAAATATTGGATAGAAATGAATATAATATTATGTTATCAATGCTTGAAACCCCCCACATTCCAGAAAAATATATATCCTTATATAAACAGGGTGTAGTAGACGGTTATATATTAGCAAATGTTAAGAGAGATGATCCATTTCCTGAAATGCTACATAATGACAACATACCTTTTGTAAGTGTGGGTAAAGTTTCTCCAAAACTTAAAAAATATCCATATGT
>JAPYWU010000210.1 GCA_028276205.1 Dictyoglomaceae bacterium
AAATATTGTGCAAATTTACTTACATCAATATGATTATCTTTAGATCTTAGACTGACCTTTAATATTTTTTCATTTATTGGATAAAAAAATACTACAATTCTCACATCTTTTAACATCCTAAGAGTATCTATTATTCCTTCGGTGTCCTCTAAGGTTGCATTATATTTTTGCATGTCTTCCATATTGATAAAACTCCAAGCAATGTCTTTATCAACATTCATTCTTATTAGTGATATTCCTAATAATTTTAGTGCTGAAAGTTTTCTCCTTTCATATATCTCCTTTGAAATAGAGGAAATATCAACTCCTATCTTAACAAGATTACTTGCTACTTTTAAGCTTTTTGGAGTTGTATTACTAAATCTAAAACTTCCTGTGTCAGTTATGAGTCCAGTTAAAAGACATTTAGCTACATTTATTGATATATTGAATTTTAATTTGGTAAAAATATCATAATTATCTCTGTTACTGATGAGGCTTTTTCATTTATGATATTTATGTCTCCAAAATTAGAATTTGAAGTATGATGATCTATATTTATTAGTACTTTAGTTTTTTCTTTTATGTTCACATCTTCCTTAATCCTATATATGTCACTGCAATCAAATACAATACCTACATCATATGGTCTATCCAAATTACTTATTATATTTAAATCTTCATTTACAAGGAATTTATAAAAAGAGGGTATAGGGGAGTTTAAAAAAATATATGGTTTTTTACCTATTTCAGATAGAAAATAATAAAATCCTAATATAGATCCAACAGCATCTCCATCAGGATTTATGTGTGTAAACAAAATAAAATCTTGATATTTATCTATTATATCTTTTAATTTTCTAATTTCTTTATTGATCTTCTTCATTCTTTAATTTCAATTCTTTCAATTTTCTAAGTATTCTGTCTCCTCTTTCTAAGGATTCATCAAGCTCAAATGAGATTTCTGGAATAAACCTTATTCTAAGATCTTTTCCTAATTCACTTCTTATAAAACCTTTAGCACTTTCAAGCCCTTTCATAGTTTCTCTTTTTTCCTCTTCACTACCATAAACACTCACATATATTCTTGCATATCTAAGATCTTTACTGATTTCTACCTCAGTTATCACAATAAAATTAGATAATATACGAGGATCTTTAACCCTTCTCAATAATATCTCACTTATTTCTTCTCTAATTAAGGCACTTAATCTTTCTTGTCTTTGTCTCATAATAATATCACTCCTAGTAATTTACAAAATTTCTATTTCATAATCTACTATTTCTGCTTCTTTTTGTTCTTCTAACAGTTTAATAACATCCGATAATATTTGATATATATGTTTTGACTCTGTAGATACAATACTTATTCCTAAGACAAGCTCATTCCATATTTCTTGAGAATCTACCTCAGCTATAGAAACATTAAATCTTGTCCTTACTTTATCTACAATACTCCTTTTTACTCTCCTTTTTTCTTTAAGAGAGAAACTTTCAGGAATTGATAAAATAACCCTACATACACCTACTAACATAATTTACTAGATTTGCTGAACCGTATATACCTCTAAAATATCCCCTGGTTTTATATCTCCGAAGTTCTCTAAACCAACTCCACATTCAAAATTTGTAAGAACCTCTGTAACATCCTCTTTAAACCTCTTCAAAGAGGCTATCTTTCCATCATATATAACCACACCATCTCTTATTAGTCTAACCTTTGCATTTCTTTGAATTTTACCTTCCCTTACATATACTCCTGCCACAGTACCAACCTTAGGAACATTAAATGTAGCTTTTACTTCACCTCTACCTATAATTACTTCTTTTATCTGAGGAGCTTTTAGACCTTTAATATAATTTTGTAAATCATCTATTATTTCATATATAATTCTATAAGTCTTAGCAATTACTTTTTCTCTTGCAATAGCCTCTTGAGCTCTTGAATCTGGCCTTACATTAAAACCTATAATCATACCTTTGGAGGCTGATGCTAACATGACATCACTTTCTGTTATTCCTCCTACACCCGAATGTATAATTTTAACAGTGACGTCCTCTGTTGGAAGTTTGTCTATAGTTTGTAATATGGCTTCTAAAGAACCTTGAGTATCAGCTTTTACAATTAATGGTAAAACTTTTTCGCCAAGTCCTACTACTTCAATATTAGATGTTTCTTTCTTTTTCTTTCTTTCCTCTAAAATCTCTTCGGCAACTGCCTCATTAGGTACAACTTCAAGAATATCTCCAGCTTGTGGTAACTCCTCAAATCCTGAAATTTCAACAGGCCAAGAAGGATAGGCTTCCTTTAAAGGACGACCCTTATCATCAACCATTGTTCTAACACGTCCCATAACATCCCCAGCCACAAAAACATCCCTTAATTTGAGGGTTCCTTCTTGGATTATAACTGTTGCTACAGGCCCTTTACCCTTGTCTATTTTTGTTTCAATAATTGTTCCTTTGGCAGGTTTATCAGGATCAGCCTTTAGTTCTAAAATATCTGCCATAAGTAAAATCATTTCTAATAATTGGTCGATGCCTTGTCTCCTTATAGCAGAGATAGGCACCATTATAGTATCTCCACCCCATTCTTCGGGAATAATGCCGTATTCAGATAATTGTTGTTTTACTCTTTCAGGGTTTGCATCTGGTTTATCAATTTTATTTATAGCCACAATAATGGGTACATTGGCTGCTTTAGCATGATTGATTGCTTCAACCGTTTGAGGCATAACACCATCATCAGCAGCTACTACAAGTACAGCTATATCTGTAACCTGAGCACCTCTTGCCCTTAAAGCGGTAAAGGCTTCATGGCCAGGAGTATCTAAAAACACAATTTTTCTTCCATTATGTTCTACCATTGATGCTCCAATATGTTGAGTTATCCCACCATATTCTTTCTCTGCTACCTTTGTTTGTCTAATAGCATCTAAGAGGGTAGTTTTACCATGGTCCACATGTCCCATTACTACTACAACAGGTGGTCTCGGTTTTAGTCTTGCCTCTTCCT
>JAPYWU010000211.1 GCA_028276205.1 Dictyoglomaceae bacterium
TTGTGTAGTAAATATGCCTATCCTTACCTTAAAAAGGAGAAAGGAGTAATTATAAATATTGCATCCACAAGGGCTTTTATGTCAGAGCCAAATACAGAAGCTTATTCTGCTTCTAAAGGTGGAATTTATGCCTTAACTCACGCCCTTGCTATAAGCCTTGGTCCTGATATAAGAGTAAACTGTATAAGCCCCGGCTGGATTGAAGTGTCAGAATGGAAGAAAAAGAGTTTAAGAAAACCTGCAGAGCTTACAGAGCTTGATCATAAACAACATCCAGCAGGAAGAGTAGGAAGACCTGAAGATATAGCAAGTCTTGTCCTATACCTTATATCAGATGAGGCAGGATTCATTACTGGAGCAAACTTTATAGTTGATGGTGGTATGACAAGAAAGATGATTTATTTATGATTCTTTTAGGTCTTATACTTACAGTACTTTTATTCTTAGAAAAATATAAAGATAAGATATTTCCAAGTCTTTTTACAGTCATTTTGTAGTTTCCTGCATTTATCCTTTTAATAAGGATATAGGCAGATTTAGTAGCTTTATTTATTCCCTTTTCAGTAGTATAAAAAACCTTGTATCCTACTTTCTTTGCTATCTCTAAAACCTTTGAATTATAAGCCCCATAAGGAAAACAAAAATCATCTACAGTTATATTTAAATTTCTTTCAAGAAGGGTCTTAGAATACCACAAATCAAAAGATATTCTTGATTCGTATTCTGCTTCACTTTCCTTATATCCAAAAAGTTCAAATTTTCTACCTACAAGAGCAGGAGTTTTTGAAAATATTCCTGTCCTTATTAAATAATGGGAATCATAAGAATGAGAGCCAAAGTATATAAGACCACTCTTTTCCATAATTTTCATCTCGTCCCAAGTAAGATGAGGAAAAGCTCCTTTTTTACCAATCATGGAAACTATTACAAAATTTATCGCTGGTATTTTATATCTTTTCAAAATAGGGAAAGCAAATTTATAGAAAGATTCATAACCATCATCAAAAGTTATAAGAATAGCATTTGGAGGCACATCTTCTTTTCCTTCCATAAACTTCTCTAAAAGATAAGGGGTAATAAAATGAAATCCCATATATCTTAAATATTCCATCTGATCCTCAAAAAGCTTAGGTGATAGACTTATTGGTCCTAAAATCTTAGGATCTAAAACATGATAAGTTAAAACTATTACTGCATCTTTATAATAAATCTTTGTTTCAGGATTAAATTCTTCTCTTGAATTAATATCAGCCCTTGGTTCTACATAGGCATACGTATAAACAAAGATCAATGTAAAGATAATCAAAACTAAAAGAAATTTAACAAATCTTTTCATATATACACCTCCAAAATTAAAGCTGTAATTATTTTAACAACTTATCAATAGGAAAAGGTATCTTATTTTTATTTTTCAAAATAAACTCCCTATTTTTCCTATCTCTATATTGTACCAAAGCTCTTTGAAGTTTTCTCTCTTCATAAGTTTTTGCTACATATATTTTTTCTTTTCTATCAGGATGATACTCGGTATAAAAGGCACAAGATGCTGGAGTCAGTGGCAAGGGAGTATAATCCTGAATTTGCTCTAAATAATGCCCCAATCCTTTTACATAAATGGCAAGATCCCATGCATCTTTCAATGTAGCTCCTGGATGAGAAGATATAAAATATGGAATGGCATATATCTCTTTCTTCAATTTTCTTTTTATTCCTTCAAAAACTGATATAAAACCCTCGTAAACCTCAAACTTAGGCTTCTTCATAATCTCAAGAACATTGTTCTTCACATGTTCTGGAGCTACAGACATATGCCCTCCAATATATCCTTCTTTTATGATCTCCCTTATATAGTCAATATCTTTTAAGGCAAGATCATACCTTATTCCTGAAGCAATAAATACGTGCTTTACTCTGGGAATTTCCTTTATCTTTTTTAAAAGTTTAAGCTGGGAAGAAAAATCTATAACTAAACTCGGGCATATTTCAGGAAATAAACAATCTCTATTAGTACAAGATCCAGGTATACCATAAATCTTACATCTTAACCTATACATATTGGCAGTAGGACCACCCACATCAGAAATTGTCCCATTAAATATCTTATGTTGAGAAAGATTATAGGCTTCCTTTAATATAGAGTCTTCACTACGGGATATTACTTGCCAACCTTGATGCAGATTTAAAGAACAAAAAGTACAACTTCCAAAACAACCTCTATGGGAAATTATAGAAGTTTTCACTGTTTCAAAAGCTGGAATCTTTTCTTTATATGATGGATGAGGAAGCCTTTGAAAAGGTAGAGAATATATCAAATCCAAATCTTTTTCTGAATATTCCATAGGAGGATTTTGTACAAGATATCTCTTTCCATCCCTTTGTATCAAAGTCTTTCTCTTTTTCATCCCATCTAATAACATTCTACTAAAATCATGATATCTATCCTTATCTTGAGAAACCTCTTCAAAGGATGGAAGCATCACATAATCTTTTAATACTCCTTTTTCTACAAATTCTTTAAACTCTTTTTCACTAAGGGAATAAAGAATTCCTGGCACATTGTATATATCATACCAAGATTTACCCTTTGCAAGAAGTTTTGCAATCTCTATCACCTGTTTTTCGCCCATACCATAAACAATAATCTTTGCCCTCGAATCTAATAAAATAGAATGTCTAACCTCATCATCCCAATAATCATAATGAGAAAATCTTCTTAAGCTTGCCTCAAGTCCACCCAATATGATAGGTACATCAGGATACAATTCATGCACTACATTAGCATATACGATAACTGCTCTATCGGGCCTTTTACCAGAAACCCCCGATGGAGTATAGGCATCTTCTTTACGTCTTATTTTATTTGGAGTATAATTAGCCACCATAGAATCTACAGAACCCGAAGTAATACCAAAAAAGAGTCTTGGTTTTCCAAGTATTTTAAATGAGTTTTTATCTCTCCAGTCAGGCTGAGGAATTATACCA
>JAPYWU010000212.1 GCA_028276205.1 Dictyoglomaceae bacterium
TAAGATTGAAAATAATTTGAGCTACAAAAAGAACAAATATACATGATAAAATACTTAAAATAACATTAGCAAAAATCATACCTGATACAAAAGACATAGGACTTATAGGCGTTATAGCAAACCTTTTCAACACCTTTCTTTTCCTATAATATCCAAAAAGGACAATCATGGTAAATATAGATCCTGAAATGGAAAAACTTAAAACTCCTGGAATGCTATATCCTAAGCTTGATACACGAGCCTTTCCAGGATCAATGAATTCCTCCTCAACCTTAATAATCCCTTTATCCATACCTATCTCGTGAAGAGAATAAGCATTAGCAAGATTTTCACCAAGAGTTCTCAAAAAAGGCTTCTGCTGAAAACTTGAAAAGTTAATCAATAAATTAAATTCCTTTCCATCAAATATGACTCCCCCATCAATATATCCCTTAATTATCTGATTTCTTAACTCTTCCTCATTCTCAAGCACCACAACTTTAATATCTCCTACATTCTTTAGCACCTGAATAAGATCCTCATTACCTCTGATCACTCCTAAAGTAATTCCATATTCGTTATTACCTGTATTACTTCCACCAAAAACAAAGCCAAATATTATAACAAAAATCAAGGGAAAAATAAGTGTAAAGAGAAAAGTAAAAGTATCTCTATAAAAACTTTTTATTCTATAAAATGCAATATTAATAAATGCTCTCATGTTACTTCCATATACTTATATTTTTTAATAGATATCAGCAAAAAGACTAAAGTATAAGCTAAAGGAACTAAAATAGTTAAATATATAGGATATGGTGAAGGCATAACACCAAGTGTATCCCTTATGCCTGACGCCAAATAAGTGATTGGATTAATAATCACAATCCACTTTATAAACCATGGCACATCATTCACAGGAAAGTAAATTCCACCAAGAAACTGCAATGGAAAATTAAGAATCTGCCCTATTATATTAGCCGAATTAGTATTTTTTGCTAATGCTGATATAAAAAATCCAAAGGTAGAAATGGTTAACATGGTAAGAAATACATAAAAAATAAAATAGAAAGAGAAAGGATTAACAGAACTCTTATAAATCACCTTACCTACAAAGGAGAGAGCCAAAATCTGAAGAATAAAGAAATAAAAACGAGAGAGAAAATAAGAGATGAAAAAATTGAGAGGGGAAATAGGAGTTAACTGAAATCTTTTTAATATCTTCCCTTCCCTATACCATGCAAGTTCTTGACTAACTCCAAACAGTCCTGTAAAGAATATGGCAATTATAATCATACCTGGAAATATGAAGTCCACATATGAAAATCCTTTTCTGCTACCCAATATTTCACTTTTCACCTTATATTCATTAACTTTTGTCATCCTTTTTACAAACTCTAAATTCATCCTATCTATAATGCTTTTTACAACCATACTTGCAGATTGGGAAGAGATATTATGTCTTAAGGTATAAACTTTAATTGGTACCGGATTTACTGTAGCCCCAAACATTCTCATGGTAATATTTGAAATTACAAGAGAATCAAATCCTTCCGGAATCTCTACTATAAGATTTGTCTTTCCCTTCTTTAGATCTTCCAGTAAGTTTTCTTTTATACTGATATCCCTAAATACTTTCAAATTAAATATTTTATTTTCACCTTTACTCAATTCATCAAATATGTTGTATATAATATTTGAAAACTCTCCTGATTCGTTCTTCATTAGATAAATATCAAAATTAACCCTTTTTACTTCATATAAAGATGAAAAAATAGTAATAAGAATTATCATTAGTAATACAGGAAATGCTAAACACCAAAACAAATAGTTTCTTTCCCTAATAGCAGATTTAAAAAAGTAAATTGAATTTTTTAAAAACATCATTCTTCTCTTAGCTGTCTTCCTGTTAATGTTAGAAATACATCTTCCAAGTTTGGCTGTCTTATAATCTCATTTCTTACTTTTATGCCTTTTTCTTTCGCTATCTTTAAGAGACGTTCAATAGACTCTAAAACATTGTTAGTTTTTATAACAAGACGCCTATGCTTAGGATTGAATACATAATTTAACCCTACTTTATTTAAATCATCTAAAAATTCATGATCTTCTTCCACATCTACCTCAATTATACTTTCTCCCCCTATACTTCTTATAAGATCTTCTGGCGTACCTTCTGCTATCACCTTTCCATGATCCATAATACATACCCAATCAGCTAAAAACTCTGCCTCTTCCATATAATGAGTAGTTAGAACTATAGTTTTTCCTTGAGCTTTCAGCTTCAAAAGAAGATCCCATACACTTCTTCTTGCCTGTGGATCAAGACCTGTTGTTGGCTCATCTAAAAAAAGTAAAAGAGGATCGTTAATAATAGCAAGACCTATAGCAAGCCTTTGTCTTTGACCACCTGAAAGTTTCTCCACATAACTTTTTTCCTTCTCTTTTAAACTTACAAAATCAAGCACATCATCTACATTTAATCCCCGCTTATAGAAACTCCTAAACATTGAAAGAGTTTCTCTTACAGTAAGATGGGAAATAAGATTAGTCTCTTGCAAAGATACACCTATTAGCTCCTTTTCTTCTCTACCAATCCTATCTACTATTTTTCCAAATATGGTGATCTTACCACTATCTGGAGTCCTTAACCCTTCAATTATCTCAAGAGTAGTTGTCTTTCCTGCCCCGTTGGGTCCTAAAAGAGTAAAAATAGATCCTTGTTTTATCTTAAAGCTTACACCATCAACTGCTTTAACATTACCATATGTTTTTCTCAAATCTTCTACTTCCACAATAAACTTATAATTATTCATGAAATGAATTATAATATGATTCTAAACTTCAGTCAAATAAATTTCTTGACTTATATTCAATAAATATATTAAAATTTATACTTAATATTCTATGTGAGAGAAAAGAATTTTAAGTATCATATTAGCAATCGTTTTACATATAATTTTTACTTGCCTAATATGAAAGATCAATAAAAGATGGAGGTTAA
>JAPYWU010000017.1 GCA_028276205.1 Dictyoglomaceae bacterium
TAAGAGATTTTCTTGATAGTAAGGGATTTGTTTTAGTTGATGCTCCCATATTGACACCATCCGCTTGTGAAGGAACAACTACATTATTTTCTCTTGATTATTTTGATCTTGGAAAAGCTTATCTTTCGCAGAGTGGACAGCTTTACATGGAATCTGCATGTATGGCACTTGGTAAAGTTTATTGTTTTGGTCCAGCATTTAGAGCAGAAAAATCTAAAACAAGACGTCATCTTACAGAATTTTGGATGGTTGAGCCGGAGATGGCGTATTGGGATTGGCAAGATAATATGAATTTACAGGAAGAATTGGTTAGTTATGTAGTTCAGAGAGTTTTAGAAAAAAGAAAGAGAGAACTTGAAATATTAGAGAGGGATACAAAACCCCTTGAAAATATAGTACCGCCTTTTCCAAGAATTACTTACAGAGAGGCTATAGAAATACTTAAAAATAATGGTTTAAATGTGGAATATGGAGATGATTTTGGAGGCGATGAAGAAACAATAATTTCAAATCAATTTGATAAACCAGTATTTATTCATCATTATCCTGCTAAGATAAAACCATTTTATATGCAACCAGATCCAGAGAATCCCGATGAAGTTTTGAATAATGACCTTTTAGCTCCTGAGGGATATGGAGAAATCATCGGTGGTAGTCAGAGAATACATGATCTAGAATTGTTAGAAGAAAAAATAAAAGAATACAATTTACCAAGAGAAGCCTTTGAATGGTATATAGATTTAAGGAGATATGGAAGTGTGCCTCATTCAGGTTTTGGCCTTGGTATAGAAAGAACAGTAGCATGGATATGTGGTTTAAAACATGTAAGAGAAGCAATTCCATTCCCGAGAATGATATATAGAATTTATCCTTAGTTTAAAAACATTTACAGTTGACATAAAATAAAAAGTTAAGTTATACTTTTCAATACTTAGAACAGGGATGTTCTTTAGAGAATATCCCTGTTTTTTTATAAATATACTTTAGGGAGGTGAAGGGATGAAGCGTTTAGCAAAACTTTTCCTAATCTCTGTGGTTTCAATTTTTCTTTTAGTATTGCCATTACAAGCAGCAGGAACCATAAAAATCGGTGCTATATTCCCAATTACTGGTCCATTGGCTACTTTTGGTACATCTTGTGCAAATGGAGCAAAAATGGCTATTGAGGAGGTTAATTTAAGAGGAGGAGTATTAGGAAGTAAGATTGAACTTCTCGTTGAAGATGACCAGTACAAACCAGAAGAGGCAGCAAATGCTGCTAAAAAGCTTATTGAAAGAGATAAAGTTGTGGCTCTAATTGCAGAAGTAACAAGTTCTGTTACTTTAGTAGTTGCGCCTATTGCTCAACAATCTAAAATAGTACTTTTGACTCCAACCGCAACAAATCCAAAAGTAACACAAGTTGGAGATTATATCTTTAGAGCATGCTTTATTGATGATTTCCAAGGAGAAGTAATGGCAAACTTTGTCTATAAAAACTTAAAATTAAAGACTGCAGCCATACTTACTGCTGTAACAAGTGATTATAGTAAAGGACTTGCCCAATTCTTTAAACAGAAATATACTGCTCTTGGCGGTAAGATAGTAGCTGAAGAATCATATTCTGAGGGAGATTCTGACTTCAGAGCTCAATTAACTAAAATCAAGGCAGCAAAGCCAGAATTCGTATATGTACCAGGATATTATGCTGATGTAGGTCCTATCCTTCTTCAAGCAAGAGAGCTTGGAATAACAGTTCCATTTGGTGGTGGAGATGGTTGGGATTCTCCTGTACTTCTTCAAACAGCAGGAAAAGCAGCTGAAGGATGTTTCTTCAGTAACCATTACAGTCCTGATTCAAAAGAACTTGTAGTACAAACTTTTGTAAAGAATTATCAAAAGAAGTATGGAACAACACCAGATGCTTTAGCTGCTCTTGCTTATGATGCAGCTAAACTATTAGTAGATGCTATTAACAGAGCAGGTAGTACAGATTCTTCAAAGATAAGAGATGCTCTTGCAGCTACAAAAGGATTCAGAGGAGTAACAGGAGTAATAACTTTTGATGCAAATAGAAATCCAATTAAAAGTGCAGTTATAATTGAGATTAAAGGTGGAAAACAAGTTTATAGGGCTACAGTGAAACCATAATAAGTTTTATATAAGGGAGGTAGATTTACCTACCTCCCTTCTTGTATAATATAAAGGTTTTATCTTTAAAATGGAGTGTGGGTAGATGGTTGATATATTACAGCAGATAATAAATGGAATATCCTTAGGCAGTATATATGCCTTAATTGCTTTGGGTTATACCATGGTATATGGTATATTAAGACTTATTAATTTTGCTCATGGAGATATATTTATGGTAGGAGCCTTTATAGGTTATTTTGCTTTAGGTTCCTGGAATTTACCTTTTGCATTAGGGCTTGTTATAGCTATGATAGGAGCAAGCGTCGTAGGTATGATTATAGAAAGATTTGCTTATAGACCTTTAAGGACTGCTCCAAGGATATCATTATTGATAACAGCAATAGGTGTTTCATTTCTCTTGGAGAATTTAATGGTGCTTATAGTAGGGGCATCACCCCGATCTTTTCCCCAAAGTATTCCTGTGGATATATACAATATAGGTGGACTTATATTAACTAATCGTCAAATTATAATTTTGTTAATATCTATTCTTCTTATGATACTTCTCCAATTTATTGTTATGAGAACAAAGATAGGAAAAGCTATGAGGGCTGTTTCTCAAGATAAAGAAATGGCCTTGATGCTTGGAATAAATATTGATAGTGTTATCGCCTTTACTTTTGCTCTTGGATCTGCTTTAGCAGCTGCAGGTGGAGTACTTGTAGGATTATATTTTAATAAAATAGAACCTTATATGGGAGTTATGCCAGGTTTAAAAGCATTTGTAGCAGCTGTTTTAGGAGGTATTGGAATAATTCCAGGAGCTATGCTTGGAGGGTTTATTTTAGGGATAGCAGAAATTTTAGTTTCTGCCTTTATATCATCTACTGTTAGAGATGCAGTTGCTTTTATAATCCTTATAATAATTCTTTTGGTTAGACCTTCAGGACTTTTAGGAAAATATATGAGGGAAAAGGTGTGATGAGAAGAAATCTTTTGACCTTAACAATATTAATATTAATATTATTTCTTTCTGTATTAAGTAAGAATTTAGACCCTTATATATATCAAATTTTAGTATTTTTCGGAATAAATTCTATTCTTGCAGTAAGTCTAAATTTGATAAATGGTTTTACAGGGCAATTCTCAATTGGACATGCTGGATTTATGGCAGCAGGAGGGTATTTTAGTGCAGCGTTAAGTGTCTATCAAGGAGAGAAATTATTAAATATATTAAGTTTTTTACCAAAAGATTTAGCACAAGGTGCTATATTTTTGGTTTTTCTTATTCTTGGAGGATTGTTTTCTGCTATTTTAGGACTAATAATAGGTATTCCTACATTAAGACTTAAAGGAGATTATCTTGCTATAGCTACCTTGGGTTTTGGTGAGATTATTAGGGTTGCAATTTTAAATTTAGATGTGGTAGGAGGACCGAGAGGTTTTCCTGGTATACCAAAGCTTACAGATATTACTTGGGTTACTTTTTGGGCTTTTATAGCTGTTGTGGTTATATATAGAATTATAAATTCATCTCATGGTAGGGCAATCATATCTATAAGAGAAGATGAAACTGCTTCTGAGAGCATGGGAATAAATACTACTTATTATAAAGTGCTTGCTTTTTCAATAGGTGCCTTTTTTGCTGGAATTGCAGGAGGACTTTTTGCCCATTACTTAATGATGTTGCATCCCAGCAGTTTTACTTTTATGAGATCTGTAGAAATATTACTCATGATTGTACTTGGAGGACTTGGTAGTATAACTGGATCTATTTTTGGGGCTTTCATTTTAACTGTACTTCCTGAAGCACTAAGGGGTTTTGCACATTTGAGATTGATTATTTATTCTTTAACATTAATAATAATGATGCTTGTAAGACCTTCAGGGCTTATAGGTAATAGAGAGATTTCCTTTTACAGAATATTTAAATTCTTGAGAAGGAAAGGGATAAACTAATGGCTGTCTTAGAAGTGAAAAATCTATCTTGTGCCTTTGGTGGATTGATGGCGGTCTCAGATCTTTCCTTTGAAGTAGAGAAAAATGAGATTTTAGGGATAATTGGTCCAAATGGGGCAGGAAAAACTACTGTCTTTAATCTTATAACTGGTTTTTATCTACCTATTAAAGGAAGTATTATATTTAATGGAAAAAATTTAGTAGGTATGAAACCCTATCAAATAACGAAGCTTGGAATAGCAAGAACATTTCAAAATCCAAGATTATTTAAAAAATTAACAGTTTTAGAAAATGTTATGATAGCTATGCATAAGGTTTATGAAGCATCTTTATTTGATGCCTTATTTTCTAATCGTAAATATATTCAACAAGAAAGTATTCAGAGGGACAAGGCTGAAGAGTACTTATATTTCTTTGGGCTCTACAAAAGAAAAGATGAAATTGCAGAAAATCTTCCTTATGGAGAACAGAGAAAACTTGAAATAGCAAGGGCAATGGCAACTAATCCTTCTCTATTACTTTTAGATGAGCCTGCAGCTGGTATGAATCTAAATGAGTCTCTTGAGCTTGTAAATTTGATAGCCACTATAAGAGAGAAATTTAATCTTACTATCTTAATTATTGAACATCATATGGAAGTAGTGATGAATATATGTGAGAGAATAATTGTATTGGATTTTGGTATGAAGATTGCGGAAGGAAAACCTGAAGAAGTTAAAAATAATCCAAGAGTTATTGAGGCTTATTTAGGTAAGGAGGTAAAAGGTGTTATCCATTAAAGATCTACATGTTTATTATGGTGGTATTAAAGCCTTACAAGGTATAAATCTTGATGTGAAAGAAGGAGAAGTGGTTGCTCTTATTGGAGCCAATGGTGCAGGTAAAACAACCACTCTTCGTTCTATTTTTAGATTAACTCCAATAGTAAAAGGTGATATTTATTTTTATGAAATAAATCTTACTAAATTACCATCATATAAGATTGCTTCTCTTGGAATTGCTCATGTTCCTGAGGGGAGAAGGGTATTTCCTAATATGACTGTAAAAGAGAATTTAGAAATGGGTGCTTATCTTGTTAAAGATAAAAAGGTAATAGAAAAAAATTTAGAGTTTGTGTATAATCTTTTCCCTCGTCTTAAAGAAAGACAAAAACAATTGGCTGGAACATTAAGTGGTGGAGAGCAACAAATGCTTGCAATAGGTAGAGCTTTAATGTCTAACGCAAGACTTCTTTTGCTTGATGAGCCTTCTATGGGACTTGCTCCCTTACTTGTTCAAGAGATTTTTTCTGTATTGAAAAAGATAAATGAAGAAAAAATAACTCTCCTTCTTGTAGAACAAAATGCTAATATGGCCTTTTCCATTGCCCATAGGGTATACGTTATGGAAACAGGAAAGATTGTTCTTTCAGGACCAACAGAAGAAATTGCTAATAATGAGGCCGTTAAGAAAGCCTACTTAGGAGGTTGATTTATTATGCTTGTTAGAATGCGAATGACTAAAAATCCTATAAGTATATCTCCTGATACCTCTATTTTAGAAGCATGGAAGATAATGCAAGAATCACAGGTAAGAAGATTACTTGTTATGGAAAAAGGAAAACTTGTAGGTATTGTAACGGAAAGAGATTTAAGATCTGTATCACCATCTCAAGCAACTTCTTTAAGTATTTTTGAAATTAATTATCTTTTGGAGAAATTAAAGGTAAAAGATGCTATGACTCCTAATCCTATAACAGTAGATGCGGATGCTCCTATTGAGGAAGCTGCTTTAATCATGAGAGATAATAAGATAAGTGCTTTACCTGTTATAGAAAATGGAGAAGTTGTAGGAATAATAACAGAAAGTGATATTTTTAAGGCTTTTATAGAGATGCTTGGGGATGGTAAAAGGGGTTTAAGATATACATTAAGAATAAAGAATTCTCCTGGAGAAATAGCAAGAATTGTAAGTCTTATTGCTGAAAAAGGGATAAATATTATGAGTATGGCTACATTTCCCAGTGATTCTGAGAATTATGGTTTTTTAGTACTCAGATTAGAGACAGAAGATCTTGCATTAGTAAATGAGATATTTAGAAAAAATAATATTCCAGTTGAGCATATAAGAAAAATTTAAAAAAATATTAACATCTTTTATAAATCTTGTGAAACATTCCTTGCTATAGTATAATTACGTGGATAAATTTCAAGGTAGAAAAGGAGGTAGCTATGAAAGTACTTGTTTTAAACTGTGGAAGTTCATCGGTGAAGTATCAAGTTTTTGATATGAAAGATGAGAGTGTATTAGCGAAGGGGCTTGCTGAAAGGATAGGGCTTGATGGTTCAAGAATTATATATCAAAGAGGATTAGAGTCTAAAAAGGTGTTTGAAATACCATTACCAACCCATAGGAAGGCGATAGAAGAGATATTTAAATTATTAGTAGACAAGAATGATGGAATTTTGAACTCTCTTGATGAGATTGGGGCTGTAGGTCATAGGGTTGTACATGGTGGAGAAAGCTTTTTTGAGGCTACCTTAGTAACCCCTGAAGCTTATAAGAGATTAAAAGAATGTGAAAACTTAGCTCCTCTTCACAATCCCTATAATATACAAGGTGTTGAAGCATGTACTTCTTTGATACCAGAAGCTCCACAAGTTTTAGTATTTGATACTGCTTTTCATCAAACTATGCCAAAGGAAGCATATATTTACGCCCTTCCTTATGAATGGTATGAAAAATACAGAATTAGAAGATATGGTTTTCATGGTACTTCTCATTATTATGTCTCAAGGAGAGTTGCTCAATTAATTGGAAAACCTGTAGAAGACTTGAAGATAATTTCTTGCCATCTTGGAAATGGAGCAAGTATTACCGCTATTAAAAATGGCAAATCAATAGATACCAGTATGGGATATACTCCATTAGAAGGACTGGTTATGGGAACAAGATGTGGTGATATTGATCCTGCTATACCCCTCATTATGATGGAGAAGGAAAATATATCTCCAAAAGAGATGGATAACATTCTTAATAAAAAAAGTGGTATTTTAGGTATTTCCGGAGTGAGTAGTGATTTTAGAGATGTGGGAGAGGCTGCTGAAAAAGGTAATGAAAGAGCATTGTTAGCATTAAAAGTTTTTGCTTATAGAATTAAAAAGTATATTGGTGCCTATTATGCTATATTAGGTGGACTTGATGCTTTAATTTTTACTGCTGGAGTTGGTGAAAGAGGACCATTAGAGAGGAGTTTAATATGTGAAGGTTTAGAGCATCTTGGTATAAAAATTGATCCTGAGAAAAATAAAGTAAAAGGTGAGGAATTAAAGATAAGTACTCCTGATTCAAAAGTGGAGGTATGGGTAATACCAACTAATGAGGAGTTAATGATTGCAAGAGAAACAGTTAAAATTGTAGGTAATAGATAAAAAGAAGGTGATATTGTGGAAATATATCTTGCGGATTTACATTCTGAGGTAGGAAAAGAGTTTATTTATGAGGAAGATTTTATTCCTCATTATGAAGATTTAATTTTTTTAGAACCTGTCCATATAAGATTAAGGATTATAAATTTAGGTAGAGAAGTATTAGTAAAAGGTAATATTAAGACAAAATTAAGCCTTGTATGTAGTAGATGTCTGAAAGATTTTCCTTATAATTTGGAGGCTAAGATTCAGGAAATATATTTATGGGATATTCCTATACAAAGGAATATAAGTCCTGGGGATATTATTGAACTAAAAGATGAAGATTTTAAATTTGTACTTGAAAAAGAGAGTCTCTTTTTAGATCCTCTTATTGAGGATAGTATAAGATTAAATATACCTGTAAAACCACTCTGCCGTCCCGATTGTAAAGGATTATGTCCAGTATGTGGAAAAGACCTTAATTTAGGAGAGTGTGATTGTTCAAAAGAAAGTAAAATTGATCCAAGATGGGAGCCACTTAAAAAGTTTTTAGATAAAAAGGGAGGGAAATAGCAATGGGTCTTCCGAAGAAAAAACTATCTACAACAAGAAGAGATCGTAGATGGGTGAGGTATAAGCTAAATGGTGTTGCATTAGTAGAATGTTCTCACTGTCATAAAATGATTAGACCTCATAGAATATGTCCATTTTGTGGTTATTACGAGGGAAGAGAAGTATTAAAAGTAAAGGAAGAGAAGGAAGAATAATATAAGGAGATTTAAAAATGGGTGTAGGAATAATAGGAATTGGGACGGCAGTTCCTCCAAGGGTTTTAACGAATTTTGATTTGGAGAAAATGGTGGATACTTCTGATGAATGGATTACTACACGTACAGGAATAAAAGAAAGACATATAGCTGATAAGAATGTAAATCCATCAGATCTTGGTGCAGAAGCTGCAGTAAAAGCCTTGAAAATGGCTAAAGTAGAACCTGAGGAAATAGATCTTATTATTGTTACATCTGCTTCTTTAGAAATGGTTTTTCCGTCTATGGCTGCAATTATACAAA
The DNA here is from genome assembly GCA_028276205.1 of Dictyoglomaceae bacterium. Taxonomy (GTDB): domain Bacteria; phylum Dictyoglomota; class Dictyoglomia; order Dictyoglomales; family Dictyoglomaceae; genus Dictyoglomus. Next base: position 8,531 of record JAPYWU010000017.1, read on the forward strand.
ATAAAATTGGAGCAAAAAATGCAGGTGGTTTTGACTTACTTAGTGCTTGTACTGGCTTTGTATCTTCTTTAATTACAGGTGCCCAATTTATTAGATCAGGAGATGTCAAAACAGTTTTAGTTATAGGAACAGAAGTTCTTTCAAGATTTGTTGATTGGGAAGATAGAAATACTTGTGTTCTTTTTGGAGATGGTGCAGGAGCTGTTGTATTAAGAGAAGTAGGTGATGGCTATGGTTTACTCTCTTGGGATCTTAAGTTAGATGGCTCAGGAGCTGATTTATTAGCAATTCCTGGAGGATGTGCAAAGAATCCATGCTCTGAAGAGGTATTGAAGAATAAACTTCATTATATAAAAATGAATGGAAGAGAAGTTTTTAAATTTTCTGTGAAAGTCTTAGGTGAGACAACAGAAGCATCTCTAAAAAAGGCAGGACTAACTCCAGCTGATTTAGATTGGCTTATACCTCACCAAGCTAATATTAGAATTATTGAAGCAGGGGCGGAAAGATTGGGTATTCCTATTGACAAAGTTGCTGTTAACATACATAAATATGGTAATACTTCTACAGCTTCCATACCACTTGCTCTTGAAGAGCTTATTTTGGGAAGAAAGATAAAAGATGGAGATATTTTAGCTTTGGTTGGTTTTGGGGCTGGGCTTTCTTGGGGTTCTGCCATATTAAGATGGAAAAATATTGAAAATTAAAATGAAGTTTGAGGGGTTGACCTATGAAGGTATGTTTTGTCTTTCCAGGACAAGGATCTCATTATGTGGGTATGTTTAGCCCATTTTTAGAGAAGTCTGAGTACAGGTATTACTTTCAAGTTATAGAGAGAATATTAGGTAAGGAATTTATTGATAAGCTTCAAAATGGTCCAGAAGAGGTTTTGAAAGATACAAGGATATCTCAACCAGCTATTTTTTCTGTAAGTGCTATGTTATCAGATTTTTTGAAAAAAGAAGGTATATTAGCAGAATATGCAGTAGGACATAGTTTGGGAGAATATTCTGCCTTTTATTATGCAGAGGTTTATAATTTTGAGGATGGTCTGAATCTAATAAAAAAGAGATCTGAAGTAATGAGTGAAGTGGCGGAAAAGGTTAAAGGTGGAATGTGGGCTATTCTTGGCGGAGATTTAGGAGAAATAGAAAATAGTGTAAAAGAATCTCAAAAAGAGGGTTTGAATATCTTTATCGCTAACTATAATTCACCAGGACAAATTGTTCTTTCTGGGGAAAATGAAGCTTATGATTTTTGGTATCAAAAGATGAAAGATAAGATAAAAAGGGTTGTACCTTTATCTGTTAGTGGACCTTTTCATTCTCCTCTAATGAAAGAAGCAGAAGAGATTTTTAAGGAATATTTAATCAATTTCAATTTTAATAAACCTAAATATAAAGTGTTTAGTAGTACAACATGTGATTTTGTAGAAAATAATATTAAAGATATCCTTATAAAACAATTTACAGGATCAGTAAGATGGATTGAAGCTATAAATAGTATATATAACTTAGGAATAGATTATTTTATTGAGGTTGGACCAGGAAAGGTGCTTCAAGGCTTGATAAAGAAAATAATTCCAGAGGTTAAAGTTTTAGGGATAGAGAAACCAGAAGATTTAGAAACTTTAAAGGGGGAATTAGGATGTTAAATGGTAAAGTTGCAGTTGTAACTGGTGGGGGTAGAGGTATTGGTAGAGCTATAGTACTTGCTCTTGGAAAAGAGGGAGTTAAAGTTCTTATCAATTATAGAGGTAAGAAAGAATCAGCATTGGAAACCTTAGAGGAATTAAAAAAATTAGGAGGAGAGGGAGAAATTTATCAGGCTGATGTAAGTGTGGAGGAAGAAGTTGAAAAGATGTTCAATTTTGTTATTGAAAAATGGGGAAAATTAGATATATTAGTCAATAATGCAGGGATTACCAAAGATAATCTTTTAATAAGAATGAAAAGTGAAGAATGGGATCAAGTAATAAATACTAATTTAAGAGGTGTATTTCTTTGTACAAGATCTGCATTAAAGATTATGTTGAAACAAAGAAGCGGTAGAATTATTAATATTTCTTCAGTAGTAGGACTGAAGGGTAATATTGGACAAGCTAATTATGCCTCAGCTAAGGCTGGAATTATAGGCTTTACAAAAGCTGTAGCAAGGGAAGTAGCCTCAAGGGGTATTACAGTAAATGCAATTGCTCCTGGTTTTATAAAAACAGAGATGACAGATGTTCTTTCTGAAGAAATGAAAAAGAAAGTTTTAGATGAAATTCCATTAGGTAGATTTGGAGATCCTGAAGATGTAGCAAATGCAGTAAAATTTTTAGTTTCAGACGAAGCTTCCTATATTACAGGAGTAGTTCTTAATGTAGATGGAGGATTGGCAATCTAAAAATATAATATATAATTTCTCAAGAGGAAGGAGGTGAACTATAAAATGGATGAGGCTACCATCTTTGAAAAAGTCAAAAAAATAATTGTAGATCAACTTAGAGTAGATGAGAATCTTGTTACTATGGATTCAAATATTCAGGAGGACTTAGGTGCAGATTCCTTAGATGCTGTAGAACTAATCATGGCATTAGAAGAAGAGTTTGGTATCGATGTTCAAGATGAGGAGGCAGAAAAATTTAAAACTGTAGGAGATGTGGTAAGGTATATTGAGAAAAGATTATAAGTATGGTAGAAAGGGTACTGGAAAAAATCCAGTACCCTCATTCTTATTAAGGGGGTTTTATGAATGAGACGAAGGGTTGTAGTAACTGGATTAGGTGTGATCTCACCTCTTGGGATTGGTAAGGATAAATTTTGGGATGGAATAATAAATGGTAAATCTGGTATATCCTATATAACTAAATTTCCTGTAGATGATTTTCCAACGAAGATCGCAGGAGAAGTTAAAGATTTTAACCCAGAAGATTTTATAGATAGAAAGGAAGCAAGAAGATTGGATAGATTTTCTCAATTTGCTGTTGCTGCCACAAAACTTGCTATTGAAGATGCTAATTGGAATCCTACAGAAGAAGAAAAAGAAAACACTGCTGTAATTGTTACATCTGGAATAGGTGGTTTTGAAACTTTAGAAAATCAATTTAGAGTCTTATTTGAGAAGGGTGTAAATAGAGTAAGTCCCTTTTTAATACCTATGGTCATCATAAATATTGCTTCAGGTAATATTTCTATCTTTTTTGGTTTCAAAGGACCAAATTATTCTCCTGTTTCAGCTTGCGCATCTTCAGCTCATGCTATTGGTATAGGATATCGCTTAGTATCCTTTGGTGAAGCAGATTTTGCTATTGTTGGAGGATCAGAAGCCTCAATAACTCCTATGGGAATAGCTGGATTTTGTGCTTTACAAGCTCTTTCTACCCAGAATAATCCTCCAGAGAAAGCAAGTAGACCTTTTGATGCTAAAAGGGATGGCTTTGTTATGGGAGAAGGTGCAGGAATATTAATACTAGAAGAAATGGAACATGCTTTAAAGAGAGGGGCAAGAATTTATGCAGAAATAGTTGGTTTTGGAGCATCTGATGACGCATATCATATAACTGCACCAGACCCAGAGGGGAATGGGGCTGTTCTCTCTATGAAACGTGCAATAAAAGATGCTCAAATAGATCTAAAGGATATAAATTATATAAATGCTCATGGTACTTCTACTAAATTGAATGATAAAATAGAAACATTAGCAATTAAAAAGGTCTTTGGGGATTATGCATACAATATTCCAGTAAGTTCTACAAAATCTATGATAGGACATTTGCTTGGTGCTGCTGGAGCTGTAGAATCTATTGCTACAGTTTTATCTATATATAACGGTATATTACATCCTACTATAAATTATGAAGAAAAAGATCCAGAATGTGATTTGGATTATGTACCTAATAAGAGTAGAAAATGGGAAATAAAATATGCCTTAAAAAATTCTTTTGGTTTTGGTGGACAAAATGCATCATTAATTTTTAAAAAATTTGAAGAATGATAAAAAGTAAAATAGATATAGATAAAATTAATCAAGAGATAGATAAGAATATTGGGGTTTCCTTCAATAATAATAAGTTACTCATAGAAGCTCTTGTTCATCCATCTTTTAAACATGAAAATCCCGAGTTTAAAACTGATAATCAAAGATTGGAATTTTTAGGTGATGCAGTATTGAATATGGTTATTACTGATCTGCTTTTTGATTATTATAAGAATGCAACAGAAGGTATATTAACCCAGATGAGAATCTCTCTTGTGAAAGAAGAGATGTTATATAAAAAGGCTAAATCTTTAGGTTTAGATAAATTGATATTGTTAGGTACAGGAGAAGAAAAGCAAGGAGGAAGAGATAAGCCATCTATATTGTGTGACCTTTTTGAGGCTTTTATTGGGGCATTATATTTAGATAAGGGATATAATTTCGTAAAAGAATTTATTTGGAGAATTTTTGAGGAAGATATAAAAAATATAAATCTGGAGGTAGATTGGAAAAACCTCTTAAGATCATTACTTCTTAAAGAAGGAAAAGAGCCTCAATATAAAGTGGTAAAAGAAGAGGGTCCAGAACATAATAAAACTTTTTATGTGGAACTTTGGATAGATGGTGAAAAATTGGCTGAAGGTATGGGTAAGAATAAAAGAGAAGCAGAAATCATGGCTGCAAAAGAGGGGTTGAAGAAAATTAAAAATGATATATCTTAAAAGGTTAGAACTTCACAATTTTAAATCTTTTATAGGAACAACCAAAATACCATTTTCTAAAAATTTTACAGTTATTACAGGTCCTAATGGTAGTGGTAAGAGTAATATTATAGATGCCATAAAATGGGTCTTAGGAGAGCAGAGAGTTAAAACCTTGAGGGCAGAAAAATTAGATGAGGTAATTTTTGGGGGAAATAAATTTCATCCTCCTTCAAATTTTGCAGAAGTTGATTTATGCTTGCAATTAGATGATGATGAAATAGAGATTTCAAGAAAATTATATCGGGGGGAAGAAAGCAATTATTATATTAATAATAAATTGGTCAGACTAAAAGATATTCAGATGTTTTTCTTAAATCTTGGTCTTGGTAGATATAGCTTTGCTATTTTGGGTCAGGGAGAGATAGATGATTTAATAGTAAAAGAAGATGGAAGAGTAAGAGAAATTATTGAAAGTATAGCTGGAATATCAGGTTATCACGAGAAGGTAAAGGATATTTTATTAAAATTAGAAGTAATTGAGAATGAATGGGGTAGACTTGAAGAAAAAAGAAAAGAGATGGAAGCTAATTTAAATATTTTAAAAGAAGAAGCAAGAGTGGCTCAAAGATATGAAGAGATAAACAAAAAAATTGCTGAAGTTCAAGAATCTCTTAAATATTATTTGTGGCAAAAAGCCTTGAAAAATCTTGAAAAATATAAGAAG
>JAPYWU010000213.1 GCA_028276205.1 Dictyoglomaceae bacterium
CTGTTACATTGAATAATTTAACTAAGTCGTTAACTTTGATACTTCTTTCTTTTTCTAAAAGCTCTAATATTTTAGATCTTCTTTCATCAGGAAGCATAGCTTATATCACCTAATTATTTTATTTATTTTTGGATAATAACATAAAAAATAGAAAATTGTCAAAAAGAGTGGAGATTTAAACATTAAAATTTTTCAGTTTATTCTTTTTTTTATTTTCAAATATGAACTTTTTTGTTTATTTTGATTTTTATTTGTGATATATTGATTATATTAATTCTTGCTTGATAATACTACTAATTTTATGGAGAAAGGATTAATCTCCCTTGCTATGGCATATATTATCATTAGTGGTAATATAGATATCTCGGTAGCATCAAATATGGGAATGACTGCTGCTTTTATGGGAGTTCTTCACAGAGCAGGTGCTAATATTTGGATATGTGCTTTAATAGGCCTACTAATAGCTACCTTAGGAGGATTTCTAAATGGTTATCTAATTGTTAGATTTAGATTACCTGCTATAGCCATAACCCTTGGTACTTATGCATTATATAGAGGAATAGCTTACATATTACTTCAAGACACAGCAGTAGGAATTGAATCCGAAAGTTTTATGTATTTAGGTCAAGGTTATATTGGAAATACTCCAATTCCCTTTTCTTTAGTAATATACATTATTTTTGCTTTTATTTTTGGGTTTATATTGCACAAAACCACTTTTGGAAGATACATATATGCTATAGGAAATAATGAGCAAGCATGTAAGTTTTCAGGTATTCCAGTAGAAAGAATAAAGATAATTTTATTCACTCTTATAGGATTTATGTCAGGTTTAGGAACTATATTTTTAACATCAAGGTTGAGTAGTATAAGGCCTGATATAGGTAGTGGTTTGGAACTTGAAGTTATAGCTACAGTAGTATTAGGAGGAGTGAGTATATTGGGTGGCTCTGGAAATATGATTGGGGTTGTACTTTCTTTATTTTTACTTGGATATCTAACTTATAGCCTTAATCTTTTAAATATACCAAGCCAAGTGATAACTATTATACTTGGATTATTATTAGTATCAACGATTTTAATCTCTAATTTTATAGAGCAAAGAAGAAAACTTGTAAGATCTTGAAAGGGGTGTTTAATAAATGGAGAGAGAACTTGGAGCTAAGATTTGGCTTATACCAGATGCATATTTACCAGATGTGGGGGATGTTAATTTACCTAGTCATGAGTCTACTTGTATTTTAAATGTTAATGATAAACCTGCTACTGTTAAATTTACTTTTTATTTTGAAGATAGAGATCCAATAGAGTCAAAGGAGATAGTTGTGCCTGCAAAGAGAACATGGCATGTAAGATTGGATAGATCGGAAGAAATTCTTGGAGTAAGACTTGAGAGAAATGTACCTTTTGCAATTAAAGTGGAGAGTAATGTAAAAATTGTGGTGCAACATTCAAGATTAGACACAAGACAACCCAATCTTGCCTATATGACTGCTATTCCTTGGAATATAGATTAATTAACATTTCTTTAATGTTTTTATGCTTGACATTTAAGGGTGTAATGTTAATATAAAAGAAAAAGAAATGAAAATAAAAAATAAAAATAAATAAAAGAAAAGTAAAAAGGAGGTGCTCGAATTGCCAAAAGAGATAAAAGTATTCCCAGAGTTTGAACCAGGATACATTGAGGTTGGCGGAAAAGTCCCAAAGTTTCAATATAATAAATCCCTTAAGGATGAATTAAAAGATGGAACAATAACAAAGGAAGAAAGTATTGATCTTTTTAAATGTATGCTTATGATTAGAAATTTTGAAGAGATGATATATGAATTAAGGGCAAATAAGGGTAAGTATGGGAATATACGCTATTTATATATAGGAGCTACCCATTTATCTATAGGACAGGAAGCAGTACCTACCGGTGGAATATCGGTTATTAAGAAGGATGATTATATCACAAGTACACATAGAGGACATGGAGATGCTATTGCTAAAAGTTATTTTGGATTAAAAGATATGTCGGAAGAAGAGCTTTTTTCTTTTATAGAAAATAACAAAGAGATTGCAAGTTTTTTAGGTTATGATTGGAGAAATAAAGATAAAAAAACATTGTATCGATATGCTCTTGATATAGAACTATTTAAGGCTATAGGAGAGCTTTTTGGAAAGGAATGGGGTGCATGTAAAGGAAGAGGAGGCTCTATGCATATAGCAGACTTTAGTTTGGGGCATTTAGGAGCAAATGCTATAGTTGGAGGTAGTATGGGAATTGCAGTAGGATCCGCTATGGCATCAAGATATATGGAAGATGGAAAAGTGACCTTATGTTTTATTGGAGATGGGGCTATGAATACGGGTATAGCTCATGAGGCATTGAATATGGCTTGTATGGCCCAATTCACTAATGGATTAATGAAGAAAAAGTTTGGTGTACCAGTCATATTTATGGTTATGAATAACCAATATGGAGAATCAGGGCAACAAAAAGGAGAGGTCACAGGAATAGATTATATTGCAGAAAGAGGATTTGCTTATAACAAAAAGGGAATGCATGCGGAAGTAGTAAACGCTATGAATGTGCTTGCGGTGAGGGACGCAGTAAAGAGAGCGGTAGAGAAAGCAAGAAATGGTGATGGACCTATTTTGCTTGAATTTTGGGGATATAGATTTATGGGACATTCCTTAAGTGATACATTAGAAAAGCCAGAAGATGGTACATATCGTACCTATGATGAGCTTCAAGAATGGAAAAAATATGATCCTGTAGAAAATTTTGCAAAGGAATTGATAAGGGCTGAGGTACTTACAGAGGAAGAAGTAAAAAATCTTAAGAAGGAAGCACGCCAAAAGAATGAAGAAATAGCAGGAAAGGTAATAGAATCTCCCAATCCTGATCCTAAACAAATGACTTTATATGTATTTAATGATGCTCCT